>NZ_CP166777.1:0-112500 GCF_059695605.1 Pseudomonas sp. LBUM1676 | reverse complement strand
CGGGGGGAAAACCGCGCCTTCTATATAGAAGGCATCTTCAGAGCACCCCAGCCTCTTTAAAAGCAGCTACCACACCAGCCTCCAGACCCAACACCCGCTGCAGTACCTCCAGCGTGTGTTCGCCCAACAAAGGAGGCGCATTGCGATACTCCACGGGCGTCTCGGACAGACGAATCGGACTCGCCACCTGCGGCACCATCCCTGCCAGCGCATGAGGCAGCTCAATCGCCAAGCCACGCGCCTTGACCTGAGGATCGGCAAACATCTGCGCCAGGTCATTGATCGGCCCGCACGGCACACCCGCCTGCTCCAGTTCCAGCACCCACTCCGCAGTAGTCTTGAATACCGTTGCCTGGCGGATAAGCGGAATCAACTCCGCACGATTCGCCACCCGCATTTTGTTTGTCGCAAAGCGTGGATCATCCGCCCACTGCGGCTGACCCGCCACTTCGGCAAACTTGCGGAACTGCCCGTCATTACCCACGGTGAGGATGAAGTCGCCATCCGCCGTAGGAAAGTCCTGATAAGGCACGATGTTCGGATGAGCATTACCCAGGCGCTTCGGAGCATTACCTGTCGTCAGGTAATTCATCGCCTGGTTAGCCAGGCAAGCCACTTGAACATCCAACAGCGCCATATCGATATGCTGACCGCCACCGTCATGATCCCGGTGCGCCAGTGCCGCAAGGATCGCCACGGTCGAGTAGAGCCCGGTCAGGATGTCGGTCAACGCCACGCCGACTTTCACCGGGCCCGCGCCTTCGTCGCCTTCGGGCCGCCCGGTCAGACTCATCAGCCCGCCGAGGCCCTGGATCATGAAGTCATAACCCGCTCGCTTGGCGTAAGGCCCCGTCTGACCAAAGCCGGTAATGGAGCAATAGATCAGGTTCGGATTGATCGCTTTGAGCGATTCATAGTCCAGGCCATAAGCCGCCAGACCTCCCACCTTGAAATTCTCGATCAGGATGTCCGACTTGGCCGCCAACTCACGCACCAGCTTTTGCCCCTCCGGGCGCGTGAAGTCGATGGTGACCGACTGCTTGTTGCGATTGGCCGACAGGTAATAGGCAGCCTCGCTGGTGTTCTCGCCATAGGCGTCTTTCAGAAAGGGAGGGCCCCAGGCGCGCGTGTCATCACCATTGCCCGGCCGCTCGACCTTGATCACTTCGGCGCCAAGGTCAGCAAGGATCTGCCCGGCCCACGGCCCGGCCAGCACCCGCGATAAATCCAGTACCCGTAGATGCGAAAGCGCGCCCATGGACGTTCTCCTATTAATAGAACGCCTGAATGCCGGTCTGCGCCCGACCGAGGATCAGCGCGTGGACGTCATGCGTACCTTCATAGGTATTCACCACTTCCAGGTTGACCAGGTGGCGAGCAACACCGAACTCATCGGAGATGCCGTTGCCGCCCAGCATGTCGCGCGCCATGCGTGCAATATCAAGGGACTTGCCGCAGGAGTTACGCTTCATCATCGAGGTGATCTCGACCGCAGCCGTGCCTTCATCTTTCATGCGGCCCAGACGCAGGCAGCCTTGCAGCGCCAAGGTGATTTCGGTCTGCATGTCGGCCAGTTTTTTCTGGATCAGCTGAGTGGCAGCCAATGGACGACCGAACTGTTGGCGATCCAGCGTGTATTGGCGAGCGGTGTGCCAGCAGAACTCGGCGGCGCCCAGCGCACCCCAGGAAATGCCGTAACGTGCCGAGTTGAGACAGGTAAAAGGACCTTTCAAGCCACGGACATCCGGGAAGATGTTCTCTTCAGGGACAAACACGTTGTCCATGACGATCTCACCGGTGATGGATGCCCGCAGGCCGACCTTGCCGTGAATCGCCGGAGCGCTCAGGCCTTTCCAGCCCTTCTCCAGCACGAAGCCACGGATGTCGCCCGCATCGTCCTTGCCCCAGACCACGAACACATCGGCAATCGGGCTGTTGGTGATCCACATCTTGCTGCCGGTGAGGCTGTAACCGCCTTCCACCTTGCGTGCACGGGTAATCATCGCACCCGGGTCGGAACCATGATTCGGCTCGGTCAGACCAAAGCAACCGATCCATTCGCCGGAAGCCAGTTTCGGAAGGTACTTCTGTTTCTGGGCTTCGGTACCGAATTCATTGATCGGCACCATCACCAGGGAGGACTGCACACTCATCATCGAACGATAGCCGGAGTCGACACGCTCGACTTCACGGGCGATCAGGCCGTAGCTGACGTAGTTCAGGCCGCTGCCACCGTACTGCTCAGGGATGGTCGCACCCAAAAGGCCCACTTCGCCCATCTCGCGGAAGATCGCCGGATCGGTCTTTTCGTGGCGGAAAGCTTCGAGCACGCGCGGCGCGAGTTTCTGCTGAGCGAATTGCTCGGCGGTATCGCGGATCATGCGTTCTTCTTCGGTGAGCTGTTGATCCAGCAGCAGGGGATCGATCCAGTTGAAGCTAGCTTTACCGCCCATGAGTGTGTCCTCTCGAATCGGGTCAAATAACGTGGATTGATCCTAGGCCGGGTTCGACGCCACGGCAAACGAGGATTTTGCATACTGTTGTGCTAATTTCTCACTCCGAAAGGTCGCAAAAGAGCTTTTACGCGATCTATTAGTGAGGTTGATGTACATGCGAAGAAAGATACCGAGCACTACGGCCCTGATCAGCTTCGAGGCGGCGGCGCGCCACGAAAGCTTTACCAAGGCCGCCCTGGAGCTTTCGCTGACTCAGGGCGCGATTTGCCGGCAGATCGCTAGCCTGGAAGAGTTCTTGAGTGTCGAACTGTTTCGTCGCTCGCGCCGCGGGGTGAAACTGACGGAAGCCGGACTGTCCTATAGCCGACGGGTAGCCACCCAACTCGATGCGGTTGAGCGGGACACCTTGTCCGTGATGGGCCAACAGGGCGCCAATGTGATCGAACTGGCCGTGGTCCCGACCTTCGGCACTCAATGGCTGCTGCCAAGGCTCAAGGACTTCCAGCAACAGCACCCGGAAGTGACGGTCAACCTCACCAATCGAACGCGCCCATTCCTGTTCGCCGACACCGACTTCGATGCCGCGATCTATTTTGGCGATGCTGACTGGTCGGGTACCGAATCCCACAGGCTGATGGGCGAAAATCCGATGCCCGTGTGCAGCCCGGGCCTCCTGGGTAAAAAGCCCAGCCTGACCCCCGGTGAAATTGCCGACCTGCCCCTGCTGCAACAGACCACCCGCCCCTATGCCTGGCGCCAATGGTTCAACTCGCAGAACCTGAATATCCCGCGAGACATGACAGGACCGCGTTACGAGCTATTCTCCATGCTTGCCCAAGCGGCCATGCACGATATGGGAATTGCGCTGATTCCGCCGTTCCTGATTCAGCGCGAGCTGGCGGAGAAGCGCCTGGTGGTCGCCAACCCTCAGGCCTTGTCGAGCATCAAGGCTTATTACCTGATGATTCCCGAGCGAAAGGTCGAATCGGCCTCTTTAAGGGCTTTTCGAGACTGGCTGGTTAATCAGGCACACAGCTACAGCCTAGAGGGATAAAGGCCAGAGACGATAAACTGACCTCGTAGTCAGAAAACTGAAAGCCCTACAGATATAAGTATTTGTCGCATATTCGCAGACTGTATCGCGAAGGGGTACAAACGTCCCATAAGTGCCTGAAAACCTGGCCTTGAGCCTCCATTGCCGAGCAATGACGTCTCATTCACCTCACAGATGTGGAAATTGCTCATTTTTCGCCAGAATCCTTGCAAGGCACGGCCTGCAAGGGATTGACCCGCTCGGTTGCGACATTCGGTCACGGGGTGACTTGTAGTTAATTTTCCGTCACCCGTCATAATCCCTTGATGGGCACAAAGTTCGCCTGCAAAATGCCGCGCCCCGCCCTTGTTTGGCGGGATCGTGCTGATCGGCCGCCCCAGCCGCACCATCCGAAGTGCCTGGGTTTACTCAATAAGATCACGCAGGAGATTTGACGTGCACATTGGTGTTCCTCTCGAAACCCAGACGGGTGAAACACGGGTTGCTGCAACCCCGGAAACCATCAAGAAGCTGATCGGCCAGGGTCATAAGGTCACTGTGCAGAGCGGCGCCGGCATTAATGCCAGCGTTGTCGACAGTGCCTATGAAGCGGCAGGCGCAATTATTGGCAGCGCCAACGATGCGTTTGGTGCCGAGCTGATTCTCAAGGTGGTCGCCCCCAGCGACAGCGAGCTGACGCTGATAAAGAGCGGCACCGTTGTGGTGGGCATGCTCAACCCGTTCAGCAATGAAACCATTGCCAAACTGGCCGAGTGCGGCATTACCGCGTTTGCGCTGGAAGCCGCGCCACGCACCTCCCGCGCGCAGAGCCTGGATGTGCTGTCGTCCCAGGCCAACATCGCCGGCTATAAAGCCGTGCTGCTGGCTGCTCACCATTATCCGCGTTTCATGCCGATGCTGATGACTGCCGCTGGCACCGTTAAAGCGGCGCGCGTGCTGATTCTGGGCGCTGGCGTCGCCGGTTTGCAGGCGATCGCCACGGCGAAACGTCTGGGTGCGGTGATCGAAGCGTCTGACGTGCGTCCTGCGGTAAAAGAGCAGATCGAATCCCTCGGTGCAAAATTCGTCGACGTGCCTTACGAGACGGATGAAGAGCGCGAATGCGCCGTCGGTGTCGGCGGTTACGCGCGACCCATGCCCGCCAGCTGGATGCAGCGTCAGGCGCTGGCCGTGCACGAGCGCGCCAAGCAGGCCGATATCGTCATTACCACCGCACTGATCCCGGGCCGCAAGGCGCCGACCCTGTTGAGCGCGGAAACCGTGGCACAGATGAAGCCAGGCTCGGTGGTCATCGACCTCGCGGCAGCCCAGGGCGGCAACTGCCCGCTGACCGTGGCCGATCAGGTCGTGGTCGAAAATGGCGTGACCATTTGCGGCCCGACCAACCTGGCCGGCGCCGTCGCGGCAGACGCTTCGGCACTGTACGCGCGCAACCTGCTGGACTTCCTGAAGCTGGTCTTCAACAAGGAAGGCCAGTTCGAGATCAACCTCGAAGACGACATCGTCGCCGCGTGCCTGATGTGCCGCGACGGCCAAGTCATCCGCAAAAACGCCTAAGCAGGGATTCAGACGATGGAAGAGCTTATCTCCCCCGGTATCTACAACCTGATCATCTTCGTGCTGGCGATTTATGTCGGTTATCACGTGGTCTGGAACGTTACACCTGCACTGCACACGCCATTGATGGCGGTGACCAACGCCATTTCGGCGATCGTGATCGTCGGCGCCATGCTGGCGGCGGCGTTGACCGTGACGCCACTGGGCAAGACCATGGGCACCCTGGCGGTGGCACTGGCGGCGGTGAACGTGTTTGGTGGCTTCCTGGTGACCCGCAGGATGCTTGAGATGTTCAAGAAAAAAGCCCCGAAAGCAGTGAAAGAAGAGGCGTCCAAGTAATGAGCATGAATCTCGTCACGACGCTCTACTTGATCGCGTCGATCTGCTTCATCCAGGCCCTCAAGGGCCTGTCGCACCCGACCACGTCGCGGCGCGGCAATGTGTACGGCATGCTCGGCATGGCGCTGGCGATCCTCACCACCGTGGGCCTCATCTATAAGCTGGGGGCTGAGCTCGCCACCGCTGGCATCGGTTACGTCATCGTCGGCCTGTTGGTCGGCGGCACCGCCGGCTCGATCATGGCCAAACGCGTCGAGATGACCAAGATGCCGGAGCTGGTCGCCTTCATGCACAGCATGATCGGTATGGCCGCCGTGTTCATCGCCATTGCGGCGGTGGTCGAGCCGCAGTCCCTGGGCATTGTTAAACAGCTGGGTGATGCGATTCCGGCGGGCAACCGTCTGGAGCTGTTCCTCGGCGCGGCCATCGGTGCCATCACCTTCTCCGGTTCGGTGATCGCCTTCGGCAAGCTCTCGGGCAAATACAAGTTCCGCCTGTTCCAGGGCGCACCCGTACAGTTCGGCGGCCAGCACAAGCTCAACCTGCTGCTGGGCCTGGCCACACTGGCGCTGGGCATCACCTTCATGCTGACCGGCAATCTCGGCGCGTTCGCCCTGATGCTGGCCCTGGCGTTCGTGCTGGGCGTGTTGATCATCATCCCGATCGGCGGCGCGGACATGCCGGTGGTGGTGTCGATGCTCAACAGCTACTCCGGCTGGGCGGCGGCGGGGATCGGTTTCTCGCTGAACAACTCGATGCTGATCATCGCCGGCTCGCTGGTGGGTTCGTCCGGTGCGATCCTTTCGTACATCATGTGCAAGGCGATGAACCGTTCGTTCTTCAACGTACTGCTCGGTGGTTTCGGCAACACGGTAGATGCAACTGGCCCGGCAGGCTCGAAAGAGGCCCGTCCGGTGAAATCCGGTTCGGCTGACGATGCGACCTTCCTGCTGACCAACGCCGATACCGTGATCATCGTTCCGGGTTATGGCCTGGCGGTGGCACGCGCCCAACACTCACTGATGGAGCTGGCGGAGAAGCTGACTCACCGGGGAGTCACCGTGAAGTTTGCGATCCACCCGGTCGCCGGTCGGATGCCAGGGCACATGAACGTCCTGCTGGCCGAAGCCGAAGTACCTTACGAGCAAGTGTTCGAGATGGATGACATCAACTCCGAGTTCGGCCAGGCCGACGTGGTGCTGGTGCTCGGCGCCAACGACGTGGTCAACCCGGCGGCGAAGAACGATCCGAAATCGCCGATTGCCGGCATGCCGATCCTCGAGGCTTATAAAGCCAAGACCGTGATCGTCAACAAGCGCTCGATGGCCAGCGGCTATGCCGGTCTGGACAACGAACTGTTCTACCTGGACAAAACCATGATGGTCTTCGGCGACGCCAAGAAAGTTATCGAAGACATGGTCAAAGCCATCGAGTAAAACCTGCTTTAGCGCAATACCCAAAACCTCAGCCTTTAGTAGGCTGGGGTTTTTTATTACCTGCAGAAACCCGACCAAAGGCTCTAAATCAAGGGTCTGCATTCGACCATGGTAGCGGGACGGATTTTTTTCAAATCACTAGACTGCACACCTTGCTTTCGTTGCCCGAGATATCAATCCATGTACCGTGATCGTATTCGCTTGCCTTCGTTGTTGGATAAGGTGATGAGCGCCGCTGACGCTGCCGCTCTGATTGAGGACGGCATGACCGTCGGCATGAGTGGTTTCACTCGCGCCGGCGAAGCCAAGGCCGTGCCCCACGCATTGGCCGAACGCGCCAAAGTCACCCCGCTGAAAATCACCCTGATGACCGGCGCGAGCCTGGGCAACGACCTCGACAAACAGCTGACTGAAGCCGGCGTCCTGTCGCGACGCATGCCATTCCAGGTCGATAGCACGTTGCGCAAGGCGATCAATGCCGGCGAAGTGATGTTCATCGACCAGCATCTTTCGGAAACCGTGGAGCAGCTTCGCAACCAGCAGCTCAAGCTGCCGGACATCGCGGTGATCGAGGCCGTGGCGATCACCGAGCAAGGCCATATCGTACCGACCACTTCAGTCGGCAATTCGGCCAGCTTTGCGATTTTCGCGAAACAGGTGATCGTCGAAATCAATCTGGCGCACAACCCGAACCTGGAAGGCCTGCACGACATCTATATCCCGACTTACCGCCCGACCCGCACGCCGATCCCGCTGGTGAAGGTCGATGATCGCATTGGCAGTACGGCCATCCCGATCCCGGCGGAAAAGATCGTCGCCATCGTGATCACCAACCAGTCCGACTCGCCTTCTACGGTATTGCCACCGGACGTGGATACCCAGGCTATCGCCGACCATCTGATCGACTTCTTCAAGCAGGAAGTGGCGGCCGGACGCATGACCAACAAGCTTGGCCCGTTGCAGGCCGGGATCGGCACCATCGCCAACTCGGTGATGTGCGGCCTGATCGATTCGCCCTTCGAAGACCTGACCATGTACTCCGAAGTGCTGCAGGACTCGACCTTCGACCTGATCGATGCCGGCAAGCTGAGTTTTGCGTCGGGCAGTTCGATCACTTTGTCGGCTCGTCGCAATACCGACGTCTTCGGCAACCTGGAGCGCTACAAGGACAAACTGGTCCTGCGCCCGCAGGAAATCTCCAACCACCCGGAAGTAGTGCGCCGGCTGGGCATCATCGGCATTAATACCGCGCTGGAATTCGACCTGTACGGCAACGTCAATTCCACCCATGTCTGCGGCACGCGGATGATGAACGGGATCGGCGGCTCGGGCGACTTCGCGCGCAACGCGCACCTGGCGATCTTTGTCACCAAGTCGATCGCCAAGGGCGGCGCGATCTCCAGCGTCGTACCTATGGTCAGCCACGTCGACCACACCGAGCATGACGTCGACATCCTCGTCACCGAGATAGGCCTGGCCGACCTGCGCGGCCTCGCACCACGGGAGCGGGCTCGCGTCGTCATCGATAATTGCGTGCACCCGGACTATCGCCAGGCGCTGGATGACTACTTTACAGCCGCATGCGCAATTGGCGGTCATACCCCGCATATTCTGCGCGAAGCACTGAGCTGGCACATGAACCTCGAAGAAACCGGGCGCATGCTAGCCGTGTAATGAGATACAGATAGCGGCTGACGCAAACACAGTTTCGTCAGCCTGCCATTGCCATGCAGAAATGTGTTGAAAACTGTACTGCTGTACTGGTCTTTTCCTACAGTAATTTCCTACCTATCCGAGCCAAATGGGCAAAAACGCACCTTTCTGGTGCGCATAGGTACAGTTGCCTAAATTTCGACCAGTACACTGCCTATTAACAGTTAACTGGTCCCTCACAATACAGGTGAACTGTATCTACAGGGACTAGCCAAACAAGAGGATCATTGGCATCAGTTAAACCACTACCTAATCCCGCCACAAGCGGAAGGATGCTTACCATGGAACGTACACTCAGTTCCGAACTGTTCTTCGAAGACACCGCTGCAAAAACCCAGGCTTCCATGCCTCTGCGCGTTCTCGCCAACCTGATGTTGTGGCAGCGCCGCATCTCCAGCCGCCATCAACTGGCTCGTCTGGATTCGCGTCTGCTGGCTGACGCCGGGATTAGCGAAGCACAACGCTACGAAGAGCTGAGCAAGCCGTTCTGGCGCTAAGTAGCGTCGCTGGCTCAGACCTGTAGGGTCCACCGCCAGCAACCCGAATTGAACACACAAAACCCGTCGCGGGAAATCGCGACGGGTTTTGTCGTTTCAGGGCTAGAAAAAGCCATACCAGTACAGATTCACAGTTACGCTATATTTAGCGGTACAATTATATTTCTACAGCGTTTCTTCTTTATATGGCGATGTATGGGCTGTTCGAACCCACCGCTGCCAGCCTAATATCCAACCAGAACGTGGCGAACGCTGTCCGACAGGCGTCTGATCTCCAGACACTGCGCCATCTCTCTATCGGTTCACCAAAGGAGTTTCATCATGTCCCGTCTTCGTCTGCTCAGCGCTGCGGCCCTGCTTGCCGTGGCAGCCAATGCCCACGCCACCAGCTTCATCGTGACCACCGATGCCGTCGTCGGTGCACTCAAGGCCACATCCGATGCGACTTCCGATGTCACGTCCTCCTTCCGCGATGACAAGATCGTGCGCGCCGCCCGCGACGACGCTGCCAGCTTCGTCGCCAGTGAAGGCGTGATCCGTGGGGTGAAACTGGAAAGTGCCCTCGACCACATTCGCCAACAGGCTCCTCAGCTGAACGCAACGGACTCGCAGCTGGCCCAAGCCATCCTGACGATCTAAGCGACGCCGTTCGCCCGGGACACGTGTGTCGTGTCCCAAATGTTTCGACACTGGCTCTAGACCGGGCGTTGCGCTAGCCTTGTGACTCTTTTGCAGCTATCGAGTCTCATGCGTTTTTTTTCAAATCTGTTGATCACTCCGCTTTTCGCCACAGCCTGCTGGGTGGGCTCGGCCCATGCCTACGACGCTTTCAACCTGTCGACACAAGGCATCGTCGCCACCATCTACGCCTCAACGATGGTGACCGCCGCCCCCTTCGACCGTAAGCTGCTCATTGCGGCACAGGATGACGCTGCGGCGTTCGTCGCCAGTGACGGCGAACTGCGGGGCGCGCAACTGGAAGCTGCCCTGGATTATCTGCGCAGCACCCAACCAAAACTTCATGCAAGCGACCTTGAACTGGCGCAGGCAATTCTCGTCCAATAGTTATCCTTATCTGCGGAGTCGTTCCATGCGTAGCCCCCTGATTGCTGCTGCCCTTGGCCTGTTGTTGCTGGCCGATGTGACCCAGGCGCACACCCTGGTCGCCACCAGTAACATCATCATCAATGCCTCCCAGCGCACAATTGATTTCACATCCGACACCACCACGTCCATTCGCGATTCGAAAATCATCCGCGAAGCCCACGACGATGCCGCCAGCTTCGTCGCCAGCGAAGGTGAAATTCGCGGCGCACACCTGGAAGCTGCCTTCGACACATTGCGCACCCGCGTGCCGGAAGCGCGGGACGCCAGTGATCAGGTTCTCGCCGAAGCCATCCTCGCACTGTGATGTCGCCTGTCGCCTGGCTGCTGGCCGGGGTCTTGTTGCTGCTTGGCAACACGGCCCAGGCTGGCCTGCAATTACAGCTCAAGACCCAGGGGCTGACCCCCGCACAGCAGCAGGCCAGCCAGGCGCTGCTCGATGAGGCCATGCAGGCATTGCCGCCGCGCTTCATCGAGCAACTCGACCGCAAAATCGACGTCGGCTGGACCGATGACATGCCGGGCGATGCCTACGGGCAGGCTTCGCTGGTCTCCGAACTCGACTTGAACCGCAACCTGCTCGCCAGCCTCACCGACGGCAGCGCTGCGACCAAAAAAACCTATCGCCCCCACGGCACTGTGCGCCGGGAAATGCTGGCCACGGTGCTGCATGAACTCACCCACATCTACGACCGCTCGCGCCTGTGGCCAGACGCGGAGCGCACGCTGATTCAGCGCTGCACCCGGCGTAACAGCAGCTCGGGGCTGATCGGTATCCCCGATCAATGTCGCGGCCAGGCTGGCCGACGCTTTACCCTCAGCGACGACCCGCGCCTGCTCGACCTCGCCGGCTGGCCGCAGTACGTCGGCCGCCGTGGCGAGCGCGAACAGCACAATCGACAAATTGCCCGCAGCCCGGATATCTACGAGACGAGCAGCCCCAAGGAGTTCGTCGCGGTCAACATGGAGTATTTCCTCCTTGATCCGAGCTACGCCTGTCGCCGTCCTGCGCTGTACCGCTACTATCAGGAACATTTCGGTTGGGCGCCCGCCGCCAAAAACACCTGCGGCAAATCCTTTGCGTTTCTCAATGCCGGCAACGACTTCGCCAAACAACCTCTGGGCCAGGTCGACCCTGAACGGGTGTACGCCGTCGACTATCTGCTGGCCGAAGCCAATCAGAACTGGGTCAGCCGCTGGGGCCACAGCATGTTGCGCCTGGTGATCTGCGCACCCGGTCGGCCACGCGGACCGGATTGCCGACTGGATCTGGATCAGCATCTGGTGCTGTCCTACCGCGCTTTCGTCGGTGATGTTCAGCTGTCGAGCTGGGACGGCCTGGTAGGTAAATACCCCTCACGCCTGTTTGTCCTGCCGCTGGCTCAGGTGATCGACGAATACACCAAGACCGAACTGCGCAGCCTGGCCTCGGTGCCGCTGAACCTGTCGCGCAACGAAATCGAAGACGTGGTGGAACATGCCGCCGAGATGCACTGGAGTTATGACGGCAACTACTTCTTCCTGTCCAATAACTGCGCGGTAGAAGGCCTGAAATTGCTGCGCAGCGGGACCAATAATGCGCAACTGGTCGGACTCGACAGCATTATGCCCAACGGCTTGCTGGAAGTGCTCAAAGGTCGCGGACTGGCGGACACCAGCGTGCTGGACGATCCTCGGGAAGCGCTGCGCCTGGGCTACCGCTTCGACTCCTTCCGCGATCGCTATCAAGCAATGTTCGATGTGCTGAAGAAGCAATTGCCGATCAAGCAGGAAAAGGTCGAAGACTGGCTGGCCTTGAAAGCCGACGAACGCCGGCAATGGATTGACCGAGCCGACCTGCGCACCAGTGCGGCATTGCTGTTGTTGGAGCAGGCTGCCTTCCGTCAGCAATTGGTGCTGGCCCAGGACGAAGTCAAACAGCGCTACCTGGGCGCTCGGGAACTGAAAAACGGCGGCATGGACAAGGCCAACGCGACCTTGCAGCAGATTCTCGCCAACAGTGGCTTCCTCAGTCGTCCCGCAGAGTTGCTAGGCACCGGGGGGTACGGGTTGCCGCAGCCGAATGAATGGCAGCGTCTGGAATCGGAAAGCAGCCTGCGGCAGAAACAGCTTCAGGCATTGACCGGGGATCTGGACAAGGAAGTAAGGGCATTGCTGGAGCCGAGCCGGGCGGCCGAGATGGCCGCCAATGAAGCCAACCTGAAGCAGGTTGGCGAGCATTTGCGCAGGTTGCACAAAGCGTCGGGTGGATTGGAGCTGCCTTGAAGCAGGTATTTCGTCACGGCATAGTCAGCAAAAAGGGCTTCAGAACATAGTCCTGAAGCCCTCGGTCTTGCTTTTAGTCTGTATCAGGCACTTTACCTTTAGCTGACGCGAGCTTGGCGCACGCCGTCCGCCAGCGCCGCGCAAAGACTCAACACGCCATCAATCGCCTGATCAGGTGTCGACGCATTGGCGATGTGATCGATCAACGCCGAACCCACCACCACACCGTCCGCCAGACGCGCGATGGACGCCGCTTGCTCCGGTGTACGGATGCCGAAGCCGATGCTGATCGGCAGATCGGTATGGCGACGCAGACGGGCAACCGCTTCTTCCACGTGTTCCAGCGTTGCAGCGCCCGCCCCCGTCACACCGGCAACCGACACGTAGTAAACGAAGCCGGAACTGCCGTTCAGAACGGTTGGCAAGCGCACGTCATCGGTCGTCGGCGTGGTCAGACGGATGAAGTCCAGACCGGCAGCCTGGGCCGGTTCGCACAGTTCACCGTTATGCTCGGGTGGCAGGTCGACCACGATCAGCCCATCCACGCCGGCTTCTTTGGCATCGGCAATGAAGCGCGGTACGCCGTACATGTGAATCGGGTTGAAGTAACCCATCAGCACCAGCGGTGTTTCGGCATTGCTTTGGCGGAACTCGCGAACCATTTGCAGGGTTTTCGCCAGGTTCTGCTTGGCGCCCAGGGCACGGATGTTGGCCAACTGGATCGCTGGGCCGTCAGCCATCGGATCGGTGAAGGGCATGCCCAACTCGATCACGTCGGCGCCAGCGCCTGGCAAGCCTTTGAGGATCGCCAGGGACGTGTCATAGCTCGGGTCGCCCGCGGTCACGAAAGTCACCAGGGCGGCGCGGTTTTGTTCCTTGAGTTCGGCAAAACGCGTTTGCAGGCGGCTCATCAGTGTTTCTCCTGCTGGGAGTGCTCTTGTTGAGAGTGTTCCATGTGGTGCATCACGGTTTGCATGTCTTTGTCGCCACGACCGGACAGGTTGACCACCATCAGGTGATCTTTCGGCAGGTTCGGTGCGCGTTTGAACACCTCGGCCAGGGCGTGGGCACTCTCCAAGGCAGGAATAATCCCTTCCAGGCGGCAGCATTTGTGGAACGCATCCAGGGCTTCGTCGTCGGTCACCGAGGTGTACTGGACACGGCCGATATCGTGCAACCAGGCGTGTTCCGGGCCGATGCCAGGGTAGTCGAGGCCGGCGGAGATCGAGTGGGCGTCGATGATCTGGCCATCGTCGTCCTGCAGCAGGAACGTCCGGTTACCGTGCAGCACACCCGGTACGCCGCCGTTCAGGCTGGCGGCGTGCTTGCCGGTTTCGATGCCGTGGCCGGCGGCTTCGACGCCGATGATCTCGACACTTTCGTCGTCAAGGAACGGGTGGAACAGGCCCATGGCGTTGGAACCGCCACCGATGCACGCCACCAGACTGTCCGGCAGACGGCCTTCCTGGGCTTGCAGCTGGTCACGGGTTTCCTTGCCGATAACGGCCTGGAAATCACGAACCATGGCTGGGTAAGGATGCGGACCAGCCACGGTGCCAATCAGGTAGAACGTGCTGTCGACGTTGGTCACCCAATCACGCAGGGCCTCGTTCATCGCATCTTTCAGGGTGCCGGTGCCGGCCACGACCGGGATGACCTCGGCGCCCAACAGCTTCATGCGGAACACGTTGGCCTGCTGGCGTTCGATGTCGGTGGTGCCCATGTAGATCACGCAGTCGAGGCCGAAGCGTGCCGCCACCGTGGCCGTTGCCACACCGTGCATGCCGGCGCCGGTCTCGGCGATGATGCGTTTCTTGCCCATGCGCCGAGCCAGCAGAATCTGGCCGATGCAGTTGTTGATCTTGTGCGCGCCGGTGTGGTTCAGCTCTTCGCGCTTGAGATAAATCTTCGCGCCACCGCAGAACTCGGTCAGACGCTCGGCGAAATACAGAGGGCTTGGACGACCGACGTAGTCGCGCTGGAAGTAGGCCAGCTCTTCCTTGAATGCCGGATCTTCCTTGGCCAATTCATATTCACGGGCCAGGTCGAGGATCAACGGCATCAAGGTCTCGGCGACGTAGCGGCCGCCAAACGCGCCAAACAGGCCGTTGGCGTCGGGGCCGTTGCGCAGATTAGTCTGGGTCATGGGTCGCTCCAGTTGAATGCGTGAGATGACAATGGGGTTCACTCTACCCCTGACGCTGCAGGCTGAAAACCGATAAGATCGCCACAACCTGTCAGGAAAACTCACAGTTCCCATGAGCCATGATCTTCCTCCGCTGAACGCCCTGCGCGCCTTCGAAGCCACTGCCCGCCTTAATAGCGTCAGTAAAGCCGCCGAACAGCTGCATGTTACCCATGGCGCAGTCAGTCGGCAGCTAAAGGTGCTCGAAGAACACCTTGGCGTGAGCCTGTTCATCAAAGAGGGTCGTGGCCTTAAACTCACAGATGCCGGCGTCCGTCTACGCGATGCCAGCGGTGAAGCCTTCGAGCGCTTGCGCACCGTATGTGCCGAGTTGACCCAAAGCACGGCTGACGCTCCATTCGTGCTCGGTTGCTCGGGTAGTCTGCTGGCGCGCTGGTTTATTCCGCGCCTGGGACGGCTGAATGCGGATCTGCCGGATCTGCGCCTGCACCTGTCGGCCGGAGAAGGCGATCTCGATCCGCGCCGTCCGGGGTTGGACGCTCTGCTGGTGTTTGCCGAGCCACCATGGCCGGCGGACATGCAGGTCTACACACTTGCCAGCGAACGAATCGGCCCGGTCATGAGCCCACGCTTCGCCGGCTTCGAACGGTTGCTGGATGCACCGGCAAGCACGCTGTTGAGCGAGCCATTGCTGCACACCACCTCGCGCCCACAGGCCTGGCCGAGCTGGGCGCAGCAAAGCGGCCTCGACGCCAGGGCGCTGAAGTACGGTCAGGGTTTCGAGCATTTGTATTATTTGCTGGAAGCAGCGGTGGCCGGTCTCGGCGTGGCGATTGCGCCTGAGCCACTGGTGACCGAGGACTTGAAGGCCGGTCGCCTGGTTGCGCCTTGGGGCTTCAGTGAAACCCCGGCGCAACTGGCGTTGTGGCTACCCAAGCGCGCCGCAGACGGGCGCGCTCGGCAGTTGGCGCAGTGGCTCAAGAACGAACTGCGCCAAACAGATCAGTTACCGCGCTTGAACAACAGATAAGCAGCGAGCAAACCAAGCGCCCCCACAGCTACACCCGCTGTAGTCCAAGGGTGTTCCTGGGCGTAGTCCCGTGTGGCAATCCCGGTTTCGCGGGTTTTGACTTTGACTTCTTCGTACGCATCGCTGAGCAGATGACGCGAATGCTTCAGCGCGTTCTCGGCGTTGCTTTTCAACACTTTAAGGGTTTTACGCGACTCGTCCGAGGCGTCGTCCTTAAGGCTCTCCAGAGATTTAAGCAAACTCTCGATCTCGGCTTCCATGCTTTGCAATGAGGCTTTACGTAAAGAAGTGGTGGCCATGGTGGCTCTCCTGCATTGGTTGAGTTGCGTGTGTTGCTTGGGACTTCAGCGGTTCGAGAAAGTGCAGTAAATCTGAACTTCCTTGTCGGATTGGGCGACAGAAGTAATAAGAAAATCACTGCTAGTCTGTATTTCACACCCTAAGGAGAACGCCATGACAGATCACCACACCTACAAGAAAGTCGAGCTGGTCGGCTCATCCGCCAGCAGCATTGAAGACGCCATCAACAACGCCCTGGCCGAGGCCAATAAAAGTCTCAAGTACATGGAGTGGTTTGAGGTGACCGAGACCCGCGGGCATATCAAGGACGGCAAGGCCGCCCATTTCCAGGTGACGCTCAAGG
This sequence comes from Pseudomonas sp. LBUM1676, assembly GCF_059695605.1. Lineage (NCBI taxonomy): Bacteria > Pseudomonadati > Pseudomonadota > Gammaproteobacteria > Pseudomonadales > Pseudomonadaceae > Pseudomonas > Pseudomonas sp. LBUM1676. The sequence goes on along the minus strand of NZ_CP166777.1, from coordinate 96,260 downwards.
TCGGTTTCCGGATTGCGAGCAGCTGAGTTTGAGCTAGTCTTCAAAACTGGCTCGCTGGCCGAGTGCCATAGGGATTGGCAATGCGCGACACAAGCACATCCGGCTGATAGCCGGGTGCCCCCTATTGATCCGACCAGAGAATGCAACAGATGAAGAAATTTATTTTGGCGGTAGGTTTGTTGAGCCTTGCGAGTGCTGCCTTTGCTCAGGGCAAGTCGTGCGAAGAGTTGAAAGCCGAGATCGCGGCGAAACTGGATGCCAAGGGCGTTTCCGGGTATTCACTGGAAATCGTCGACAAAGGCACAGCTGCTGGTGGAAACGTCGTCGGCACTTGTGAAAAGGGCACCAAGGTAATCGTTTACAAGAGGTAGGCTGATGCCTGTTAAAAATAGAAAAGCCGACGCAATGACGTCGGCTTTTTTGTGCGCGCAACTCGGCTATCAGCCCTTCATCACCTGCGCCAGCAACTCGTAGGAACGCACCCGATCGGCATGTTCGTAGAGGTCGCAGGTGAAAATCAGCTCATCCGCCTGGGTCTGCGCGATCAGCACTTCCAGTTTGGCCCGGATCTTCTGCGGGCTACCGACCATGGCCAGGCCAAGGAAATCTCCGACCGCTTCCTTCTCATGCGGCAGCCACAAGCCGTCCATGGTTTTCACTGGAGGGCGTTGCACCAGGCTCTGGCCGCGCATCAACGCGAGAATCCGCTGGTAGACCGAAGTCGCCAGATACTCGGCCTGCTCGTCGGTGTCGGCGGCTACCAGCGGTACGCCGAGCATCACGTAGGGCTTGTCCAGTACCGCGGAAGGCTTGAAGTGATTGCGGTAGACGCGAATCGCTTCATGCATGAAGCGCGGTGCGAAATGGGATGCAAAGGCGTAGGGCAAACCGCGTTCGCCGGCGAGTTGTGCACTGAACAGGCTCGAGCCCAGCAACCAGACCGGTACGTTGGTACCGGTGCCCGGCATGGCGATAATCCGCTGATCGGGAGTGCGTGGGCCGAGGTAGCGCATCAGTTCGGTCAGGTCTTCCGGAAATTCGTCGGCGCTGCCGGAGCGTTCCCGACGCAACGCGCGGGCGGTCATTTGATCGGAACCGGGCGCACGGCCCAGGCCCAGATCGATCCGGCCCGGGTACAGGCTTTCCAGCGTGCCGAACTGCTCGGCAATGACCAGCGGCGCGTGGTTGGGCAACATCACGCCGCCCGAACCGACACGGATGGTCGAAGTGCCACCGGCCAGGTAGCCCAGCAGCACCGAGGTCGCCGAACTGGCAATGCCGTCCATATTGTGGTGCTCGGCAACCCAGAAGCGGTTGTAGCCGAATTTTTCGACATACTGCGCCAGGTCCAGGGAATTGCGCAGCGATTGGGCCGCGCTGCCGTTTTCCCGCACGGGGACCAGATCGAGGGTCGAGAATTTGATATCGGACAGTGGTTTCATAAGCCTGCTTCTCCAATTGAGGGCGCAGGTTTTTTCTTGAAAACGAAAACCTGCCGAATCCATAAGCGTGTTTCATGCAATGAGGGCATATACCCGAGTTTCAATAGCCCGGACAAAATTCCTGCAAAATGAGGCATCAATTAGAATGCGGTGAACTTTGCACCACCGTCTATCCTCAGAACCCTAGTAACCGAATACCACGAAGGCGCGACGGTTCGCGCCGGATCTTGAGGAGGCAGACATGGCTATCACGAAGAAAGCATCGGCTCATTGGGAAGGTGACCTGAAAACCGGCATCGGCTCGATTTCCACCGAGACCGGCGTACTCAACCAGGCGCCCTACGGCTTCAAGGCGCGCTTCGAAGGCGGCAAGGGCACCAACCCGGAAGAGCTGATCGGTGCGGCACACGCGGGCTGTTTTTCCATGGCCTTTTCCATGATTCTCGGCGATGCCGGCCTCAAGGCTGACAGCATCGATACCAACGCCGAAGTGACTCTGGACCAAGTGGAAGGAGGCTTTGCGATCACGGCGGTGAAACTGATCCTCAAGGCGAAAATCCCAGGGGCGACTCAGGCGCAGTTTGAGGAACTGAGCAACAAGGCCAAAGAAGGCTGCCCGGTTTCCAAGGTGCTGAACGCGAAGATCAGCCTGGATGCGACGCTGGTCGGTTAGATTTGGGTCGGCGCGATAAAAGATCGCAGCCTTCGGCAACTCCTGCGTGGATCAAATGACCCCGTAGAATTGTCGAAGGCTGCGATCTTTTTTGCGCTGGAACAAAACCAGGCTGGCGAAACTGTGGTCGAATAAATGACAGCAGCTGAAACGCACCGACGTGCGCGCTGCCTCAACGGAGCTTCAACATGAAACGCATTGCCTTGGCGATTATCTGTAGCGCGCTGGCCACATCGGCCTTCGCCGCGCCGAAATCGTGTGAAGAACTCAAGGCCGAGATCGAGGCCAAGATCCAGGCCAACAACGTCTCGTCCTACACCCTGGAAATTGTCACCAATGATGAGGTGCACGATCAAAACATGGTCGTTGGCACTTGCGAAGGCGGCACCAAGAAAATCATCTACCAGAGGAACGACCGCTGATTCGTCTCACATGAGGCAATAGGACTCTCGGTCTTCAGCGACGATTTCACGCTTGGCGTTATACAGACGGGCGCCGGGAGTGAAGGCGATCGAACGGGCTTCCAGTACGTAACGCTGACCGGCTTCGAAATGATCGTAGTTGATGGTCAGGTAGCACAACCGCTCTGCGGGACCGCTCATCATACTCAAGCCCCCGCCCCCTCCAGGCACTTCAAAGTCGAAGCGCACGATCAGCTCATGGCTGCCGGGGGTGACCTGAAAGAAACGCCCGTCGCGTAATCGCTGCTCGTCCAGCCGTTCGGCCATCAGCAATTTATCGTTGGGGAATGGCGTCGAAAACTCGACCCATGCCATCTGCGGATTAACCGCCGGCAACGGACTCTGGCAGCCGGCAACGATGCTCACCGCCAGTAATAGCATTGACCTGCGCATGAATGTATTCCCGAGGATGGGGTCCTTCAGGATAACGCCGATCAGGTGCGTTGGCAGCCAGCTGGTGTGCCTTGGCCAATGACTTTTCGCTGTTGATCATAGAGCTTTGCCCATGGCCGGAAACCGATATTCCCTGCTTGCAACTGGTACCGCTCACCGGCGTTGAAGTCCTTGAATTTCACGTTCAACTGACAGTCACGCCATAGTGGCTCGGCGTCGGGACCGATGTTAGTTGGCTGGACCGGAAACTGGTAACGCACCGTCAGCTCATGGCTGCCAGGATGAACCTCGAAATAGCGCTTGTCGGGGGAGGCCTTGTCATCGACTTCCAGCGCTTGCAGCGCGGTGTCTTCTTGCTGCGAGGCCAGGTCGATCCACGCTTGCGCCGGATCATGGCGGGGTAATCCGAATCCGGCACAACCTGTCAGCATCGACAGGCTTGCTGTCAGCATCAACATGCGCATAGCGGAGCTCCAGTCAGGCGGGATAGTCTTGCGGGCAGACTTTCCAGGGATGATTCATTTTGATCAGGCCGCTTCCAAGCCTTGGGTTACTTGATCGCGTTTTACGCGTTTTGTTTCCAGGCGTGTTGTTTTTGTTGCTCAACGGTTGCGCCAGCGTCAGCTATTACGGCCAATTGGCCAGTGGTCAGCTGCAATTGCTGAGGGCACGGGAGCCGGTTTCCAGCGTGATTGCCGATCCCGGTCGCGATCAGCAACTGCGTGCGCACCTGATTGAATCACAAAAGGCCCGGGTGTTTGCCAGCCAACAGTTGCACTTGCCGGACAATCAGAGCTACCGGCTTTACGCCGACATTGGTCGACCGTTCGTCGTCTGGAATGTGTTTGCAACGCCGGAGTTTTCTCTGACGCCGCAAAACCATTGTTTCCCCATCGCCGGTTGCGTCGCCTATCGCGGTTATTACAGCCAGAGCGCGGCCCGCGGTGAGGCTGCCTTGCAGCGATTGCAAGGTATGGATGTGTCGATCGGCGGTGTCGAGGCCTATTCGACGCTCGGCTGGTTCAACGATCCGATCATCAACTCGATGATGGGGTGGGGCGACGAACGGCTGGCGACGCTGATTTTTCACGAACTGGCTCATCAGCGCTTTTATGTGAAGGACGACACCGAGTTCAACGAGTCTTTCGCCTCCTTCGTTGAAAAGGAAGGCACGCGCCAATGGCGCACATTCCGCGGCCTGGCTCCGGACGACGGGACCCAGGTACAGCGACGCGAGCAATTCATGCAGCTGGTTCTGGATACCCGGACTCGCCTGGAGTGGCTATACGCCCTGCCGCTGCCCGCCGAACAGATGCGCCAACGCAAGGCGGCAACGTTCGAGCGCTTGCGCAGTGAATATCGACTGCTGCGTGACAGCCAATGGGCCGGGGATAAACGCTACGACGCCTGGATCAATGCACCGATGAACAATGCCCGGTTATTACCATTCGGGTTGTACGGCCAATGGGTGCCGGCGTTTGAGGCGTTGTTCCGGCAGGAGGGTGGGGATTGGATGAAGTTTTATGCGGCAGTCGAGAAGCTTGGTGCTCTACCGGTTGAAAAGCGTCAGGCGGCGTTGCAGGTTTTGGCGGGATCATGAAACGTCGGTATCTGAACGGGCCTCTTCGCGAGCAGGCTCGCTCCCACAATGAACCTGCGTTCACAAATTCAATGTGGGAGCGAGCCTGCTCGCGAAGGCGATTCAATTAACGCTGCAAAAACGCCTGATGCAATTCATCCAGCGTTTCGAAGTGATAGACCGGCGCTTCTGCGATCAGCTCTTCCCGGCTGCCAAAACCATAGCCCACGGCTGCCGCATCCAGTCCGTTACTGCGCGCGCCGATCAGGTCGTGTTTGCGGTCGCCGATCATCAGGGTGGTGGCCGGGTCCAGACCTTCTTCGGCCACCAGGTGAGCGAGCAGCTCGACTTTATTGGTACGGGTCCCGTCCAGTTCGCTGCCGTAGATCACCTTGAAGTGCTTGGCGAAATCGAAATGACGGGCGATTTCCCTGGCGAAGATCCAGGGTTTGGAAGTCGCAATGTACAACTGTCGCCCTTGTCCACCGAGTGTTTCCAGCAGCGGCGTGACGCCGTCGAATACGCGATTCTCGTACAGGCCGGTGACCTTGAAGCGTTCGCGATAAAAGTTGACCGCTTCCCAGGCCTTGGGCTCGTCGAAGTCGTAGAACTGCATGAACGCCTGCAACAACGGCGGGCCGATGAAGTGTTCGAGTTTGGTCAGGTCGGGCTCATCGATCCCCAATTTGCCCAGGGCAAACTGAATCGAACGGGTAATGCCCTCGCGCGGATCGGTCAGGGTGCCATCGAGGTCGAATAAAACGGTTTGGTAATGCATGAAATTTCCTGGGCAATAGCGGGACGCTTTCCGTTAACAGGAGCCTAGATCTGGTCGTAGCCTTCGGCCAGATGCAGGTCCTTGAGCTTCACGTAATTCGCCGCACTGTAGGTGAAAAAGGCTTTTTCTTTGTCCGTCAGCGTACGGACCTGTTTCACCGGGCTGCCCACATAGAGGAAACCGCTTTCCAGGCGCTTGCCAGGCGGCACCAGGCTGCCGGCTCCGATAATCACGTCATCTTCCACCACGGCACCATCCATTACGATGCTGCCCATGCCAATCAAGACCCGACTGCCGACCGTGCAACCGTGAAGCATGACTTTATGCGCGATGGTTACTTCATCGCCGATCAGCAACGGGAAGCCATCGGGATTGAACGGCCCGGCATGGGTGATGTGCAGCACGCAGCCGTCCTGAACACTGGTGCGCGCGCCCACACGGATGCGATGCATGTCGCCACGGATCACCGTCAGAGGCCAGACAGAGCTGTCTTCGCCAATTTCAACGTCGCCGATCACGACCGCCGAATGGTCGACAAAAGCGCCTTTGCCCAGCAGCGGCGTGTGGTTCTGATACTTGCGAAGGGTCACGATAGGCTCTCTCTCTATTGCTGATAGCTGCGGTGAACGTCGATTGTAATTAAGATGGCCTCATGTTTCTTCCAGCCAAGGTGCCAACCGTGAGCGTGAACCCTCTTTTGCAGTCCTATGACCTGCCGCCGTTCTCGGCGATTCGTGCCGAACACGTGCAACCGGCCATTGAACAAATCCTGGCTGACAACCGCGCCGCCATTATCGAGATCCTCGAAACCCAGGGCAAACAACCGACCTGGGCCGGCCTGGTGCTGGCGATGGACGAGCTCAACGATCGCCTGGGCGCGGCCTGGAGCCCGGTCAGCCATCTGAATGCCGTGTGCAACAGCGCCCAGTTGCGTGAAGCCTATGAGTCCTGCCTGCCAGCCTTGAGCGCCTACTCCACCGAGCTGGGCCAGAACCGCGAGCTGTTCGAGGCCTTCGAAGCCCTGGCCAACAGCCCTGAAGCTGCAGGCTTCGATGTAGCGCAGAAAACAATCCTGGAACACTCCCTGCGTGACTTCCGTCTGTCGGGGATCGACCTGCCGGAAGCCGAACAGAAGCGTTACGCCGAAGTGCAAAGCAAATTGTCGGAGCTGGGCAGTCGCTTCTCCAACCAGTTGCTCGATGCGACCCAGGCCTGGACCAAGCACATTACCGAGGAAGCAGCCCTCGCCGGCCTGACCGATTCGGCCAAGGCGCAAATGGCCGCCGCGGCGCAGGCCAAAGGCCTGGACGGCTGGCTGATCACCCTGGAATTCCCGAGCTACTACGCGGTGATGACCTATGCCCAGGACCGTGCGCTGCGCGAAGAAGTCTACGCCGCCTACTGCACCCGTGCTTCGGACCAAGGCCCGAATGCCGGTCAGAATGATAACGGCCCGGTGATGGAAGAAATCCTCGACCTGCGCCAGGAACTGGCCAGGCTCCTGGGTTTCGCCAGCTTCTCGGAGCTGAGCCTGGCCACTAAAATGGCCGAATCCAGCGACCAGGTCATCAGTTTCCTGCGCGATCTGGCCAAGCGCAGCAAGCCGTTCGCCGCCCAGGATCTGGAACAGCTCAAAGCCTATGCCGCCGAACAAGGCTGCCCCGACCTGCAAAGCTGGGACAGCGGTTTCTACGGTGAGAAACTCCGCGAGCAGCGCTACAGCGTTGCCCAGGAAGCCCTTCGCGCCTACTTCCCGATCGACAAGGTGCTGGGCGGCCTGTTCGCGATCGTCCAGCGTCTGTACGGCATTGAAATCGCCGAACAGAAAGGCTTCGACACCTGGCACCCGGATGTTCGCCTGTTCGAAATCAAGGAAAACGGTCAGCATGTCGGTCGCTTCTTCTTTGACCTCTATGCCCGCGCCAACAAGCGCGGTGGTGCCTGGATGGACGGCGCCCGTGATCGTCGCCGCACCGCCGAAGGCGTACTGCAGAGCCCGGTGGCCAACCTGGTGTGCAACTTCACCCCGGCCGACAGCGGCAAGCCAGCGCTGTTGACGCACGATGAAGTGACCACGCTGTTCCACGAATTCGGTCACGGCCTGCATCACCTGCTGACCCGCGTCGAGCACGCCGGCGTATCCGGTATCAACGGTGTGGCCTGGGATGCGGTCGAGCTGCCAAGCCAGTTCATGGAAAACTGGTGCTGGGAGCCGGAAGGCCTGGCGCTGATCTCCGGTCACTACGAAACCGGCGAGCCGCTGCCCCAGGATCTGCTGGAAAAAATGCTCGCAGCGAAAAATTTCCAGTCCGGCCTGATGATGGTTCGCCAACTGGAGTTCTCGTTGTTCGACTTTGAACTGCATGCCACCCACGGCGACGGCCGCAGTGTGCTGCAAGTGCTCGAAGGCGTACGCGACGAGGTTTCGGTCATGCGGCCACCGGCTTACAACCGTTTCCCCAATAGTTTTGCGCACATCTTCGCCGGCGGTTACGCGGCGGGTTATTACAGCTACAAATGGGCGGAAGTGCTGTCGGCGGATGCCTTTTCGAAATTCGAAGAAGACGGTGTTCTCAATGCCGACACCGGTCGTGCGTTCCGTGAGGCTATCCTGGCGCGCGGCGGTTCCCAGGAGCCGATGGTGCTGTTCGTCGACTTCCGGGGACGGCCGCCGTCGATTGACGCACTCTTGCGCCATAGCGGCCTGAGTGAGGTCGCGGCAGCATGAGTGAGGGCCCTGTGATTACCAAAAGACGCTTTATCGCCGGGGCGGTCTGCCCGGCGTGCAGCGAGCCGGACAAGTTGATGATGTGGAATGAAGACGAAGTCCCGCATCGCGAGTGCGTGGCCTGCGGTTATTCGGACACACTGAATGAACAGGGGCTGTCGGTACCCAAGGAGCTGGGCACCCGGGTCAACACCTCGGCGCTGAAGGTGCCGGACACCAAGGTTCAGGCCGTGCAGTTCTTCCCCAACCCCAAGCTGAAGAAAAAGCCGGACGAACAGCATTGAGTCAAAACCACCTTCCAATCCTGAATGGAGTGGAAGGTGGTATCCGAGTCAATTGCAATAGGCTAGCGCTGGCTGCTGAAGAGTGCGCTGTTCAATATTGAATTGCATCTTAGGCAGGCGATGGGTGCACTGTTATAGATATACAGGGTTCCACACCGGGAGTGTTAGATCGTATTCAGGGATTAATGATCTTCGAATAAGCTTTCGCCAGCCCCACCAACACGGCCTTGTCTTGCGCATCGATGTCACCGTCACCGTCCACATCAGGCGTCGTTTTCATAGTGAAGGTCACGCCGCCATCATTCGATACGGCCTCGCGAACGCTGGAGTCGAGCAAAGAATAGGTAATCTCCCGATTGACGGGGTCGTAACCTTCTTCCTTTAAAGCGAACTGCATGGAAACCCTGACTTCTTTTGGACTAACGATAGAGGGTCGTAAAAGCTGAAGAAATACGCCACGCTGATTGTAGTTCGACATTAATTAAATCCTTTTTAATAATGAGTTTACGGCCACGCCGCGGGGATGATGGTACTGATGAATTTCCAAATAACGCCACGGACAAAATGTTTCTCGCGGTTACTTAAAAACTTTTAGAATCAACTTAACAAGAACAACTCATCCGATATAAATAGATCCAGGCGCCGAACGGCACTGGCGATTCGCGACGAGCCTTTGTACTGTATGCACATACAGCTAAAGGATCACGTCGATGGCTACTCCTCTACCTCCTCGCGGTCGCGGCACCGCCAGCAATCCGCACAACCGCTTCGCACCCAACCGTTCGGTGGCCGAGGATGACGGCTGGTATCAGGAAGTGCCGATTACCCAAGGCACCGAGGTACGCATTGAAACGGCGAAAACAATCATCACCCGCAACAACTCGCCGGATTTGCCCTTCGATCGCTCGATCAACCCTTATCGCGGGTGCGAGCACGGTTGCATTTATTGTTACGCCCGGCCCAGCCATGCCTATTGGGACATGTCGCCAGGGCTGGATTTCGAAACCAGGCTGATCGCCAAGACTAACGCTGCTGATGTGCTGGAAGAACAGCTGTCCAGGCGCGGCTATCAATGCGCACCGATCAATCTGGGCTCCAACACGGACCCTTACCAGCCGATCGAGCGCGAACACCGAATCACCCGCAAAACCCTCGAAGTGCTGCTGCGCTATCGCCATCCCGTGACCATCATTACCAAGGGCTCACTGATTCTTCGGGATCTGGATCTGCTGGCCGAACTCGCCGGGCAAAGGCTGGTGGCCGTCATGATCAGCCTGACCACCCTGGATGATGAGCTCAAACGCATCCTCGAACCTCGCGCGGCAGCGCCCAAGGCCCGGTTGCGCGCGATCAGGGTGATGCGTGAAGCGGGAATTCCGGTGGGCGTCCTGTGCTCGCCGATGATTCCAATGATCAACGACAGCGAACTCGAAAGCCTGCTCACCGAAGCCCATGGGGCCGGCGCACAAAGTGCGGCCTACATGATGCTGCGCCTGCCTCTGGAAGTGGCGCCGCTGTTCGAAGAATGGCTGGCAGCCCACTATCCTCAGCGTGCGGCTCATGTGTTGAGCCTGATCCGCCAGAGCCGTGGCGGCGAACTCTACGACAGTCGATTCGGCACCCGGATGCGCGGCGAAGGTCCATTTGCCGAGCTGCTGGCGCAACGCTTTGCCAAGGCTATCAAACGCCTGGGGCTCAATCGTCGGGAAGGTTTCAATCTCGACTGCACCGCCTTCTGTCCGCCGGGGCGTCAGATGTCGTTGATTTAAGGGCAATTGATCTAAGGTTGATTAGAGAGATACAGACACCCGATCCAGCCCGGTCACGTTTTTTGTGACCTGGAACGCAGGTGCTAGAGCGTTTCATTCAGTTTCAATTAAGTTTCGACGGCTACCTTGTTCATCGAGTGACTGACGGGTCGAGATCTTCGGCCTGGATGTTTTTTAAACAGCCACTGGCTTCACATCGGAAAAAACGGGAAAATTCCCTGACTCCGCCAAGAGGATGAATCATGAGTGACAAGGATAAACAGCCGTTGGCTGCGTCGGCTTCAGCCCAACCAGAGGCGGAAACCGCCGATGCAGCGCTGCAGCATATCGTTGACGGCTTTTTGCATTTTCATCACGAGGTTTTTCCACAGCAGGAAGAACTGTTCAAGAAACTCGCCACGGCCCAGAGCCCCAGAGCGATGTTCATCGCCTGCGCCGATTCGCGCATCGTTCCTGAGCTGATCACCCAAAGCTCCCCTGGCGATCTGTTCGTAACCCGTAACGTCGGCAATGTGGTTCCGCCGTACGGGCAAATGAACGGTGGTGTTTCCACGGCCATCGAATACGCAGTACTGGCCCTCGGCGTGCAACACATCATCATTTGCGGGCACTCCGACTGCGGCGCCATGCGTGCGGTGCTCAACCCGCAAAGCCTGGAAAAAATGCCGACGGTCAAGGCCTGGTTGCGGCATGCCGAAGTGGCCAAAACCATGGTCCAGGAAAACTGCCATTGCGCTGACGAAAACGAAAGCATGCACATCCTCACCGAAGAGAATGTGATCGCGCAGTTGCAACATTTGCGCACTCATCCGTCGGTGGCCTCGCGCATGGCCAGCGGCCAGCTGTTTATCCATGGCTGGGTCTACAGCATCGAAACCAGCGAAATCAGGGCTTACGACGCCGATCAGGGATGTTTCCTGCCGCTCGATGGCAGCCATCCGATTCCGGTGGCGACGCCCAAAGCGCGCTTCTAAATCCTCCTAAATCCTCGTGTGGTTTAGCCGAGGCTGCCGATCAGGCAGCCTGGCTTTGCCACGCCTGAAAAAAACTTCAGGAGAATCCTCATGCGTGCTGCGCAACTGAAAGCTGTTCTGCCACGGGAGCTGTTGGCTTCGGTGGTCGTGTTTCTTGTCGCTTTACCCTTGTGTATGGGTATCGCCATTGCTTCTGGGCTACCGCCCGCCAAAGGGCTGATTACCGGCATCATCGGTGGTCTGGTGGTGGGTTGGCTCGCCGGATCACCACTTCAAGTCAGCGGTCCCGCGGCCGGATTGGCCGTTCTGGTGTTCGAACTGGTGCGTCAGCATGGCATCGCCATGCTCGGACCAATCCTGCTGTTAGCCGGATTTCTGCAACTGGTGGCCGGGCGTTTGAAACTCGGCTGCTGGTTTCGGGTGACGGCGCCAGCGGTGGTCTACGGCATGCTTGCCGGGATTGGCGTGCTGATCGTGCTGTCACAAGTGCACGTGATGCTCGACGCCGTGCCTAAACCTTCCGGGCTGGACAACCTGGCGGCCTTTCCGGCTGCTGTATCCCAGGCTTTGCCATCGTTTGGCTGGCAGGCAGGTGTGCTCGGCCTGTCGACCATTGCCGTGATGTACCTGTGGGAAAAATTTCGCCCGCACTCTCTGCGCTTTGTCCCCGGCGCCCTCCTCGGTGTCGGTCTGGCAACGCTTGCCAGCCTGGCACTCGCGTTGCAGGTCAAACGCGTGGAGGTGCCGGCCAACCTGGCAGAAGCCATCGACTGGTTGAAACCTTCGGACCTGCTCAATCTGGCGGACCCCACCCTGCTGATCGCCGCCTTTGCCGTGGCCTTCATTGCCAGCGCCGAAACCCTGCTCTCGGCCGCCGCAGTAGACCGCATGCACAGTGGCCAGCGTTCGGACTTCGACCGGGAATTGTCAGCCCAAGGTGTCGGCAACATGCTCTGCGGTCTGCTCGGGGCGCTGCCGATGACTGGTGTGATTGTGCGCAGTTCCGCCAACGTCCAGGCTGGCGCCACCACACGACTGTCGGCGATATTCCATGGCCTGTGGTTGCTGGCCTTCGTGCTGCTGCTGTCGAGCGTGCTGCAAAGCATTCCGGTAGCGAGCCTGGCCGGGGTATTGGTCTACACCGGCTTCAAATTAGTCGATCTCAAGGCTTTTCGAGGACTGGGCCGATATGGCCGGATGCCGATGTTCACCTACGCAGCGACGGCGCTGGCGATCATCTTCACCGACTTGTTGACCGGCGTGCTGATCGGTTTCGGCCTGACCCTGGCCAAGCTTGCCTGGAAGGCATCGCGGTTGAAGATCAGCCTGATCGATCTGCCCAAGGACGGCGAAATGGAGCTGCGATTGATCGGCGCGGCGACCTTTCTCAAGGTGCCGGCGTTGACCCAGGTGCTGGGGACCATACCCGCCGGCGCGACGGTGCATGTACCACTCAATAACCTGAGCTACATCGATCACTCGTGTCTGGAATTGCTTGAGGAATGGGGACGAGCCAATGCGGCCAAGGGTTCGAAGCTGCTGATTGAAGCGCGGGGGTTGAAGCGCAGGTTGGAAGGAAGGTTGAGAACCACGTCCGGAGTGGGTTCAGCCGTGTAGATAACACTGTGGGAGCGAGCCTGCTCGCGAAAGCGTTGTATCAGTCGACATCAATGTTGAATGATCAATTGCCTTCGCGAGCAGGCTCGCTCCCACAGGGGGTGATGTTGATTCTGAAGGATCAGGCTGCGGGTTGATCCAACTCCAGACCTACACCCAGCTGGCGCGACAGGCATGGCCAGCGCTTCCACGCAGCGCCAGTGTCCGGGCTGTTGAGTTTCTCGCGGTAGGCTTCCACCGATTCCAACGCGAAACTTTCTTCGTTGAGCATCTCGTCAACAGCGTGATGCACCGCCTCATCCAGTTGGTTGGCGAACTCCTCACCGATCAGGTGGTGAGCAATCAGGTTGGCCACAGTCATGTCCAGTGGGATCAGTGGCTGGCCAAAATGCTTGATGTACAGGTCATTGACCTCTTCGACCAGGCGATGCGCCAGATAGGCTTCGTCCAGCAGGCTGTCCAGACCGACATGACCGGCCATGATCGCCGGCGGCTGGAGAAAGAACTGCTCGGCGATTTTCAGCACCGGCTTGATCTGTGATTCGATGCCCGCTTCCCTGGCGACTTCATTGGCTGCATCCAGCAGGTCCGGCACTTGCTCAATATACGCGGCCACAAAACGCGTCATCACGCCGTTGGCGTCGACATCCGGCAATTGGATGGCGGAGTGAAGGTGTGGCAGTTGGGTTTCCAGCTGACGAGTCAGCAGGCCGGTGTCGGCCTCGTGTTGTCGGGCTTTTTGGATCTGCTCGCGCAATGCGGCGGTGTTCATGAAATCTCCAGGAAACAAAGGCAATGAAATAGGGAAGACATAACTTAGCTGCCGTATGAGAAATGCTAAGACGCATTTGTCATAAATGTTTCATCCTTGAGACGCCTCCGTTATATCGGTTTTGCCGCCAATCATCCGCATCCTTCTCCATTCGTGCCCTGCAACGCAAGTCCCAGCTGTTTCGCATGATTTACGCCGTCACGTTGCGAGGTGGCAGTCGCTGTCTATACTCGGGTGGGAATGGAGTTAGCTGATGACGCCCGACTGCACACGCAGCAAGGCTCGGCGATTCAAGTTCGTAGTCTGAAAAAGCCGCTCCCTTGCCGCAGGTGAAAGCCGGCGGGATAACAAGAACGATAAGGGGAACCCGCAATGATGCGACATCCACACGTCTGGATGGGCCTCCTGTTGTGGTCGATTTTCAGTCCGGCACACGCCGCATGGACTGTAAATATGGCGCCTGGAGCGACTGAAATCAGTCACGCAGTATTTGACCTGCACATGACCATTTTCTGGATCTGTGTAGTGATCGGCATCATCGTCTTCGGCGCCATGTTCTGGTCGATGATGGTTCACCGTCGCTCTACCGGGCAGGTGGCCGCAAAATTTCACGAAAGCACCACCGTCGAAATCCTCTGGACCATCGTGCCCTTCCTGATCCTGGTGGCGATGGCGATTCCCGCGACCGCAACCTTGATCAAGATGTACGACGCCAGTGAGCCGGATATTGATATCCAGGTCACGGGCTATCAGTGGAAGTGGCACTACAAATACCTGGGTCAGGACGTCGAGTTCTTCAGCAACCTGGCCACGCCTGCCGACCAGATCCACAACAAGGAAACCAAGGGCGAACACTACCTGCTCGAGGTCGACAAGCCGCTGGTGCTGCCGATCGGTGCCAAGGTGCGCTTCCTGGTGACCTCTGCCGACGTGATTCACTCCTGGTGGGTGCCGGCCTTCGCGGTCAAGCGCGATGCGATCCCGGGGTTCGTCAACGAAGCCTGGACCCGGATCGAGAAACCCGGCCTCTACCGCGGCCAGTGCGCCGAGTTGTGCGGCAAGGACCACGGGTTCATGCCGATCGTGGTCGAGGTCAAGGAAAAGGCCGATTACGAAAAATGGCTGGGCGAGCGCAAGGCTGAAGCCGCACAGCTCAAAGAACTGACCAGCAAGGAATGGACGCTGGAGGAGCTCAAGGAGCGCGGCGACAAGGTCTATCACACCACGTGCGTGGCCTGTCACCAGGCCGAAGGCCAGGGCCTGCCGCCGATGTTCCCGGCGCTCAAGGGCTCGAAAATCGCTACCGGACCGATCAAGGATCACCTGAGCATTGTCTTCCATGGCAAGCCCGGCACCTCCATGGCGGCATTCGGCAAGCAGCTTTCGGAAGTCGACATCGCGGCGGTCGTGACCTACGAACGAAACGCCTGGGGCAACAACAAGGGCGACATGGTCACTCCAAAAGAAGTACTGGAGCTGAAACAGGCGGAAAGCAAATGACCCGGTCTATTGCGCACCCAAGGAACCGGTCGGGGCATAGCGCCCCGGCCTGCCCAGCCCATCTGTTTGCAGGAGACAGGCCATGAGCGCCGTAATCGATGACCACGGTCACGCCACCGACCACGCCCATGGCCCCGCCAAAGGCCTGATGCGCTGGGTGCTGACCACCAACCACAAGGATATCGGCACGCTGTACCTGTGGTTTGCGTTCTCCATGTTCCTCTTGGGCGGTTCGTTTGCGATGGTCATTCGCGCCGAACTGTTCCAGCCGGGCTTGCAAATCGTCCAGCCGGAATTTTTCAACCAGATGACCACCATGCACGGTCTGGTCATGGTGTTCGGTGCGGTGATGCCGGCCTTCGTCGGCCTCGCCAACTGGATGATCCCGTTGATGATCGGCGCGCCGGACATGGCCCTGCCACGGATGAACAACTTCAGCTTCTGGCTATTGCCGGCGGCATTCATCCTGCTGGTGTCGACCCTGTTCACCCCCGGTGGCGGGCCGAACTTCGGCTGGACGTTCTATGCTCCGCTGTCGACAACCTATGCGCCGGAAAGCGTGACGTTCTTCATCTTCGCCATCCACTTGATGGGGATCAGTTCGATCATGGGCGCGATCAACGTGATCGCCACCATCCTCAACCTGCGCGCCCCCGGCATGACGTTGATGAAAATGCCGCTGTTTGTCTGGACCTGGCTGATCACCGCGTTCCTGCTGATTGCGGTGATGCCGGTACTGGCCGGGTGCGTGACGATGATGCTGATGGATATCCACTTCGGCACCAGCTTCTTCAGTGCCGCCGGTGGCGGTGACCCCGTGTTGTTCCAGCATGTGTTCTGGTTCTTCGGTCACCCCGAGGTGTACATCATGATCCTGCCGGCCTTCGGGGCGGTCAGCTCGATCATTCCGACCTTCTCGCGCAAGCCGCTGTTTGGCTACACCTCGATGGTCTATGCCACGGCGAGCATCGCGTTCCTGTCGTTCATCGTCTGGGCGCACCACATGTTCGTGGTCGGTATCCCGCTGGTGGGCGAACTGTTCTTCATGTACGCCACGCTGCTGATCGCGGTGCCCACGGGAGTGAAGGTGTTCAACTGGGCGAGCACCATGTGGCAGGGTTCGCTGACCTTCGAGACACCCATGCTGTTCGCGGTGGCGTTCGTGATCCTGTTCTCCATTGGCGGCTTCTCCGGGCTGATGCTGGCCATTGCCCCGGCGGACTTCCAGTACCAGGACACCTACTTCGTGGTTGCGCACTTCCACTACGTATTGGTGCCAGGGGCGATCTTCGGGATCTTCGCTTCGGCCTACTACTGGATGCCGAAATGGACCGGCCACATGTACGACGAAACCCTCGGCAAGCTGCATTTCTGGCTGTCGTTCATCGGCATGAACATGGCCTTCTTCCCGATGCACTTCGTGGGGCTGGCGGGTATGCCGCGGCGGATTCCGGACTACAACCTGCAATTCGCCGATTTCAACATGGTGTCGTCGATCGGCGCGTTCATGTTCGGTGCCACGCAGATTTTCTTCCTGTTCATCGTGATCAAGACCATTCGTGGTGGCGAGCCGGCACCCGCCAAACCGTGGGATGGAGCAGAAGGCCTGGAGTGGAGCATTCCGTCACCGGCGCCGTACCACACCTTCACCACACCGCCGGAAGTGAAATGAACGCACTGACACCTGTGGGAGCGAGCCTGCTCGCGAAGAACGATGACGCGGTCTGTCTGATGATGAACCGTGGCGTCTGCTTCGCGAGCAGGCTCGCTCCCACAGGGTTCGGTGTGGAGGGCAGAAATCATGGCTGATTCGATTTCGATGAAAAAGCTGGTCACCCGCCTGCTGCTGGTGGTGGTGGCGATGTTTGTCTTCGGTTTTGCCCTGGTGCCGATCTACGACGTGATGTGCAAGGCGTTCGGTATCAATGGCAAGACCTCCGGCCAGTACGAGGGCGAACAGACGGTCGACACTTCGCGGCAAGTGCGCGTGCAGTTCCTGTCGACCAACTCCGCCGACATGTCCTGGGATTTCTATCCCAAGAGCGATGAGCTGACCGCCAACCCGGGAGCGGTGAACGAGATGATCTTCATCGCCCATAACCCGACCGATCGCCCGATGAGCGCCCAGGCAGTGCCGAGCATCGCACCGAGCAGTGCGGCGGCGTATTTTCACAAGACCGAATGTTTCTGCTTTACCCAGCAAGTGCTGCAGCCCGGTCAACGGATCGAGATGCCGGTACGTTTTATCGTTGACCGTGACATGCCCAAGGATGTGAAGCACCTGACGCTGTCCTACACGCTGTTCGACATCACCGCCCGACATCCACCGGTGGCCGTAAATACTGGCGGTTGAGCGTGCCCGATAAGGAGAACAATAAATGGCAACTCATGAGCATTATTACGTTCCGACCCAGAGCAAATGGCCGATCATTGCCACGGTTGGCATGTTCGTCACCGTGTTAGGCCTGGCCACCTGGTTCAACGACCTGAAAGCTGCGCGGCCGGAATCCCACGGCCCGCTGATCTTCTTCGTTGGCAGCCTGCTGCTGGCCTACATGCTGTTCGGCTGGTTTGGCACGGTGATCAAGGAAAGCCGCCAGGGCTTGTACAGCGCCCAAATGGATCGCTCCTTCCGCTGGGGCATGAGCTGGTTCATTTTCTCGGAGGTGATGTTCTTCATCGCCTTCTTCGGCGCATTGTTTTATGTGCGCAACGTCACTGGCCCGGCGCTGGGCGGTGAAGGGGTCAAAGGCCTCGCCCACATGCTGTGGCCGACGTTCGAGTTCACCTGGCCGTTGCTGAATAACCCTGACCCCAAACTCTTCCCGGCACCCAAGGACGTTATCAGCCCCTGGGGCCTGCCTCTGCTCAACACCGTGCTGCTGGTGAGTTCCAGCGTCACCGTGACCATCGCCCACCACGCTTTGAAAAAGGGCCACCGCGGCGCGCTGAAAATCTGGCTGGCGATCACTGTATTGCTCGGTTGCGCATTCCTCGGTTTCCAGGCCGAAGAATACATCCACGCCTACCAAGAACTGGGCCTGACCCTGGGCTCTGGCATCTACGGCGCGACCTTCTTCATGCTCACCGGGTTCCACGGCGCCCACGTGACCATCGGCACCATCATCCTGTTCGTGATGCTGATGCGGGTCATGCGTGGACATTTCGACAACGAGCATCAGTTCGGCTTCGAGGCGGCGAGTTGGTATTGGCACTTTGTGGATGTGGTGTGGATCGGGCTGTTCGTTTTCGTCTACGTGCTTTGACGCGCTGATTCAAAGAGCTACCAAGGTACGTGGGACACCAACTGGCCGCTGAAGAAACCCCAGGCAATCAAGCCGACGGTGATCGCGGCCAGGGCCACACGAACACTCAAGGCAATGACGAGGCGGTTCGAGCTGCTGTCGTCCTTGACCAGAAAAAACAGGCCGCTGAACAGGCTGACAACCGTGGCAATCAGCATCAGGACGATGGCTGCTTTGAGCATGGTGAGACTCCGGGGGAAAGGCGATGCACTTGAGTATAGCTATCGCGACTGACGACTTTCTGGCGATGCCATGAAGCGCTTCCGGCCGGGCATCGTGCCGACCCTGGTGGTCGCGCTGTTGCTGCCCATGCTGGTTTCACTCGGGTTCTGGCAGTTGAGCCGGGGCGCGGAGAAAAGCGCGCTGCTGCAAAGCTATGCCGAACGCCGGGTTGCCGAACCGATGGCCAGCACCGAGTTGCAACACACCGAGGATCCGGCGTTTCGCCGCGTGCGCTTGCACGGCCAATTCGATGCCGCGCACAGCCTGCTGCTGGATAACCGCCAGCGCGACGGCAAGGTTGGCGTCGAACTGTTGCAACCCTTCCAGGATCAGGCGACCGGGCTCTGGCTGCTGGTCAATCGCGGTTGGCTGCCATGGCCGGACCGGCGCACCCCGCCGCAATTCACCACACCCAAACAGGCATTGAGTCTCGACGCCTCGGTCTACGTCTCCCCCGGCGCCACGTTCCAGCTACACGCCGACCCGAACGCCACGACCTGGCCTCAGCTGGTCACCGCCGTCGAACCGGCCAGGCTCTGGACCGCGCTGGACCGTGACGGCTTCGCCTACGAATTACGCGCAGAAAGCGGCCCCGCAACTTACCAGGCCGATTGGCCGGTGGTGGCCATGGGTCCGGAAAAACACCTGGCTTATGCCGTGCAGTGGTTCGCGATGTCGATCGCCCTGTTCGGCCTTTATCTCTATCTCGGCTGGCACAACGCAAAGGAGAAACACCATGGGAGCGGCCATGAATCCACCCAACATGTCTGAGGCGAAGACCCCGGCGAGTCGGCGCAAGGGTCGCTTGCAGTTATTGCTGATCCTGCTGGGGGTGATCGGTCCGATGATCCTTGCCACCGGCATGTACAAATTGCAGTTCTGGGTGCCGGAGGGCCGCAGTTATCACGGCGAGTTGATCGGCAATGGCCAGACCCGCGCGGACATCGGAGTGCAAGCGCAGGAGGACCGCTGGCAGTTGCTGGTCACCGCCCCCAAGGAGTGTTCGGTCGATTGCCAGCAGCTGGTGTACCTGGCGCGGCAAGTCCAGATCGGTCTTGGCCGTGATGCCGGGCGCGCCAGCCACGCGCTGGCAGCGGCGCAACCGCTGAGCAGTGATTACGACGCCAAGCTGACGCGCGAGTACCCACAACTGCAACGTTACCCGATGGACCTGACGACCTTCAGCAAGACGACCGGGGACACAACCGTGCCGCAGCTGTGGATCATCGACCCTCACGGCAATCTGGTGCTGCGCTACGACCCGACGGTCAAAGGCAAGGACCTGCTCATCGACCTGCGCCATCTGCTGAAACTGTCGAACATCGGATAAGGGCATCGTCATGGCCAAACCTGGATTTCGCCTCGCGCTGTTTGCCACCTTGCTGGCACTGGTAGTGGTGCTGCTGGGCGCCTACACCCGCCTGACCCACGCCGGCCTCGGCTGCCCGGATTGGCCGGGTTGCTATGGCTTTATCAGCGTGCCGAACAGTGAAGCCCAGTTGGCCCATGCCGAGCTGCACTTTCCCGATGCGCCTGTAGAAGCCCACAAAGGCTGGAACGAGATGGTCCATCGCTACTTCGCCGGCACCCTCGGGCTGTTGATTTCGGTATTGGCCGGCCGCGCTTGGGTGCATCGGCGGCAACCAGGGCAACCGGTGAAGTTGCCTCTATTCCTGTTGGCCGTGGTGATCGCACAGGCGGCGTTCGGTATGTGGACGGTGACGCTCAAGCTCTGGCCGCAAGTGGTGACGGGGCATTTGCTCGGCGGTTTTGCGACCCTGAGCCTGTTGTTTCTGCTGACCTTGCGCCTGTCCGGCGTATTGCCCGCATTGACCGTGCCGCGCCGGCTGCAGTACTGGGCGACCGCTGGGTTGCTGCTGGTCATCGGGCAGATAGCCCTTGGCGGCTGGGTCAGTTCCAACTACGCGGCAGTGGCCTGCATCGATTTTCCGACGTGCCACGGGCAATGGCTGCCACCTGCCGACTTCGCCAACGGCTTTCACCTGACCCAGCACATCGGGCCAAACTACCTCGGCGGACAATTGGACAGCGATGCCCGCACGGCGATTCATCTGACTCACCGTATCGGCGCCCTGCTGGTGACCCTGGTACTGCTCGGCCTCGCCTGGCAACTGAAGGTGGTCGGCATGACGCGCCTGGCGGGGCTGGTGCTGATTGCCCTCGCCGCACAAATTACCCTCGGCATCAGCAACGTGCTGTTTCACCTGCCACTGCCGGTGGCCGTCGCTCACAATGCCGGCGGCGCCGCACTCCTGCTAACGCTGGTCCTGGTCAATTATCACGCGCGAACCAGCCTGGTTCGGGTCAAGCAACACACCCCTGCGCGATGGCGCTTCAGCCCGCGTAAACATTCGGCCGGGCCCATAACAATAAAAGGAGAGATGCCATGGCGACTCTGATCGGCGAACGTCACAGCCAGGCGATCTGGCGTGACTATCTGGAGCTGACCAAACCGAAAGTGGTAGTGCTGATGCTCATCACCTCGCTGGTCGGCATGTTCCTCGCGACCCGCGCCGGGGTGCCGTGGACGGTGCTGGTGTTCGGCAACCTCGGAATCGCCTTGTGTGCCGGAGGTGCGGCGGCGGTCAATCATGTGGTGGACCGGCGGATCGACGCGGTGATGGCGCGTACGCATAAACGACCGCTGGCCGAAGGTCGGGTGTCACCGGCCGCCGCGCTGACCTTCGCCCTGGTGCTGGCATTGCTTGGCCAAGCCATGCTGCTGGCCTTCACCAACCCGCTGACCGCATGGCTGACCCTGGCCTCGCTGCTCGGCTACGCGGTGGTCTACACCGGCTTCCTGAAACGCGCGACGCCGCAGAACATCGTCATCGGCGGCCTGGCCGGCGCTGCCCCGCCACTGCTCGGCTGGACCGCGGCCACCGGCCATGTCAGCGCCGAACCCCTGTTGCTGGTGCTGATCATCTTCGCCTGGACCCCGCCGCACTTCTGGGCCCTGGCCATTCACCGCAAGGAGGAATACGCCAAGGCCGACATCCCGATGCTGCCGGTGACCCATGGCGAGCACTACACCAAGGTGCACATCCTGCTTTACACCTTTGCGCTGCTGGCCGTCAGCCTGATGCCCTACGTGATCCACATGAGCGGCATCCTCTACCTGATTTGCGCCCTGGGACTTGGCGCAAGGTTTCTGCAATGGGCCGTGGTGCTGTACCGTGGCACTCGGCCGCACGCGGCGATCAACACCTTCAAGTACTCTATCTACTACTTGTTCCTGCTGTTCATCGCGCTGCTCGTAGACCACTACTTACTGTTGAACCTATGACTCGAACCCAAAAAACCGTCTTCATTCTCGTCGCCCTGATCGCGCTGGTCCTGGGCCTGACCATCAACAAAGTGCTGTCCGGCAAGGGCCAGGGTGATCCGACCGCGTTGATCGACGCCGGAATCATCCTGCTGCCGCAAAGCCGCAACCTGCCGGATGTGACGATGACCGATCAGGACGGCAAGCCGGTAATGGTCAATGAGTTGAAAGACAAATGGTCGCTGCTGTTCTTCGGCTACACCTTCTGCCCGGACATCTGCCCGACCACCCTCGCCCAGCTGCGCCAGATCAAGAGCGAACTGCCGCCCGAGGCTGTGGATAAACTGCAGATCGTGCTGGTCAGCGTCGACCCGAATCGCGACACACCCAAGCAGCTCAAGCAATACCTGGGCTATTTCGACCCGCAGTTCATAGGGCTGACGGCGTCTTCGGTCGAAGACATCCAGAAGCTGGCCAATGCGGTGAGCATTCCGTTCATTCCAGCGGACACCAGCAAGCCGAATTACACGGTCGATCACAGCGGCAACCTGGCGGTGATCGGACCGGATGGGACCCAGCGCGGGTTTATTCGGGCGCCGTTGAATAATGTGAAGCTGGTAGCGCAGTTGCCGGTAATGCTTAACCGCAAATAAAACCACCACAAAACCCTGTAGGAGCGAGCTTGCTCCGGGCGGCGTTCCGACGAAAAACCTGAGAGCGCCGCGGGGTGTCAGGCTTCCAGCGTTATCGTTGACGACCATCGCGGGCAAGCCCGCTCCTACAGGGGGGCGGTGTTCCAAGCATAAAAAAGGGGCGCAGTGATTGCGCCCCTTTTTCGTTACATCAACAGATCAGAACGCCGGCACTACCGCGCCTTTGTACTTCTCGAGAATGAAGGCTTTCACTTCCGGGCTGTGCAATGCAGCAACCAGCTTCTTCATCGCCTCGCTGTCCTTGTCGTCCGGACGAGATACGAGGATGTTGACGTACGGCGAATCGCTGCCTTCGATGACCAACGCATCCTTGGCCGGATCGAGCTTGGCTTCCAGAGCGTAGTTGGTGTTGATCAGCGCCAGGTCGACCTGGGTCAGCACGCGGGGGATGGTCGCGGCTTCCAGTTCGCGGAACTTCAGGTCCTTGGTGTTTTCGGTGATGTCCTTCACAGTCGACAGGATGTTGTTCGAATCCTTCAACTTGATCAGGCCGGCCTTCGCCAGCAGCAACAGCGCACGGCCGCCGTTGGTGGCATCGTTCGGGATCACTACGTTGGCGCCGCCTGGCAGCTCGGTCAGCGCCTTGAACTTGCTGGAGTAAGCGCCCAGCGGTTCCAGGTGTACGCCGGTCACGGCCACCAGATTGGTGGTCTTGGCCTTGTTGAACTCGTCGAGGTACGGCTGGTGCTGGAAGAAGTTGGCGTCCAGACGCTTCTCGGCAACCTGCACGTTCGGCTGGATGTAGTCGGTGAAGACCTTGACCCGCAGGTCCACGCCTTCTTTGGCCAGGGCCGGTTTGACGAATTCGAGGATTTCCGCGTGCGGGACCGGGGTGGCAGCGACGGTCAGGGTGTCGGCAGCGTGGGCGGAAAAGGCTGCAACGGCAGCGAATGCGACGAGTAGTTTTTTCATTCAGCTAACTCCATGTGAGGCGCCTGTCTTCGGCGCCTGCCAGCGAATGGCCGGCTCATGCATTAAAAAGCTCATTTACGAGAAAAGTGGACAACCAATTTGTCGCCAACGGTCTGCAGCACTTGTACCAGCACCAGCAGCAACACCACGGTGACCACCATCACATCGGTCTGGAAACGCTGGTATCCGAAACGGATCGCCAGGTCACCCAGGCCGCCAGCGCCGACCACACCGGCCATTGCCGTGTAGGACACCAGTGTAATGGCTGTCACCGTGATCGCCGCGAAGATGCCCGGGCGCGCTTCCGGCAGCAAGGCATTGGTGATGATCTGTCGCGTCGTCGCGCCCATGGCCTGGGTCGCCTCGATGATGCCTCGATCCACTTCACGCAGGGCGGTCTCCACCAGGCGCGCGAAGAATGGCGTGGCGCCCACCACCAGCGGTGGAATCGCCCCGGCGACACCCAGCGAAGTGCCGGTGATCAATACCGTGAACGGAATCATCACGATCAACAGAATGATGAATGGCAGCGATCGCAGGATGTTCACCACCAGCGACAACATCGCATAGACGCCCTTGGCTTCAAACAATTGTCGCGGGCTGCAGAGGAACAACAGAACGCCCAGCGGCAAGCCCAGCAGCACGGTGAACAACAGCGAACCGAAGAGCATCAGCAAGGTATCGCCGGTGGCCAGCCAGATTTCGAACCAGTCGATATTGGCAAAGAAACTTGTCAGGACTTCCATCAGCGCAGGACCTCCATGTGGACGTCAGCTGCGGTGAAGTGGGCGAACGCCGCCTCCATGTCGCCACCGGTGACGGCCAGGGTCAACTGACCGTAAGGAACATCCTTGATGCGGTCGATGCGACCGGCCAGGATGCTGTAGTCGACACCGGTTTCCCGAGCGACGGTACCCAGCAACGGTGCGTAGGTCGCCTCGCCCTGGAAGGTCAGGCGCACGATGCGGCCAGGCACGTGAGCAAAATCATCGCGCTGTTCGCTTTCGTCGATCTGCTCGTCTTCCTGGACGAAGCGCTTGGTCGTCGGGTGCTTGGGATGCAGGAACACCTCGGCCACCGAACCTTGCTCGACGATCACGCCAGCGTCCATCACGGCCACCTGGTCGCAGACCCGGCGGATCACGTCCATCTCGTGGGTGATCAGGACAATGGTCAACTTCAGTTCGCGATTGATCTCGGCCAGCAATTGCAGGACCGACGCGGTGGTCTGCGGGTCCAGGGCGCTGGTGGCTTCGTCGCACAACAGGATTTTTGGCTTGGTCGCCAGGGCGCGGGCAATACCGACGCGCTGCTTCTGGCCACCGGACAACTGCGCCGGGTACTTTTTAGCGTGGTCGGAAAGCCCGACCCGCGCCAGCAATTCGGCCACGCGCCGATCGATCTCGGCGCGAGACAGTTCGCCGGCCAGCGTCAGCGGCAGGGCGACGTTGTCGGCCACGGTCTTGGAGGCCAGCAGGTTGAAGTGCTGGAAAATCATCCCGACCTGCTGACGGAAGCGCCGCAGGCTGTTGGCATCCAGCGCGGTGACCTCTTCGCCATCAACGAAGATCTTGCCGCCGGTGGAGTTTTCCAGGCGATTGATTAGACGCAGCAGGGTACTTTTTCCCGCTCCGGAATGGCCGATCAGGCCGAATACCTGACCATTCTCAATCGTCAGACTGGTCGGGTGCAGGGCGGGAATATCCTTACCGGCAACGCGGTAGGTTTTGTGGACGTTTTGAAACTCGATCACGTAGCGAACCTTGTGGGGCGCGTTAGAAAAGGATCAGCGGATAGCCGGGCGCGCATTTTAGCCTGTCTGTATAGAGGTTCTTAGCATTTATTTCGCATTCATCCTGCCATTTGGCAATAACGCGATCAAAGGTCAGAAAAAAGGAACGGCTGATAACGCCATCAGTCACTAATTAAGCAACTCGAAAACGCCCCTGGTGCCGTGCCTGGGGATATTGCCCAAGAGTCCTGGCTACGGCGGGAATTGCAACGAGGAGTTTACGACTGATGAGTACAAAAAAGCCTGCCGCACCCAAAAGCGCACTGGCCGGGACCGACACCCTGGACCGCGGCAACACCAACGCCAAGCTCGACAGCCTGGAAAAATTTCGTTCCGACGCCACTGAACAAGCCCTGCGCACCAATCAGGGGGTAAAGGTTGCGGACAACCAGAACACGTTGAAGGTCGGCTCCCGCGGGCCGTCATTGCTGGAAGACTTCATCATGCGTGAAAAGATCACGCATTTTGACCATGAGCGCATTCCCGAACGCATCGTGCATGCCCGCGGGACCGGCGCCCACGGTTACTTTCAGTCATACGAAAACCATTCCGTGCTGACCAAGGCAGGCTTCCTGCAGGACCCGGCCAAACAAACCCCGGTCTTTGTGCGCTTTTCCACAGTGCAGGGCCCGCGTGGGTCGGGCGATACCGTGCGCGACGTACGAGGTTTCGCCGTGAAGTTTTTCACCGACGAAGGCAACTTCGACCTGGTGGGCAACAACATGCCGGTGTTCTTCATCCAGGACGCCATCAAGTTTCCGGACTTCGTGCACGCGGTAAAACCCGAGCCCCACAACGAGATTCCCACCGGCGGCTCGGCTCATGACACCTTCTGGGACTTCGTCTCCCTGGTACCGGAATCGGCGCACATGGTGATGTGGGCCATGTCCGATCGGGCGATCCCGAAGAGCCTGCGCAGCATGCAGGGTTTTGGCGTGCACACCTTCCGCCTGATCAACGCCGAAGGTAAATCACGCTTCGTCAAATTCCATTGGCGCCCTTCTGCCGGGACTTGCTCGCTGGTCTGGGATGAAGCGCAGAAGCTCGCCGGTAAAGACACCGACTATCACCGTCGCGATCTGTGGGAGTCGATCGAGATGGGGGACTACCCGGAATGGGAACTGGGCGTACAGGTGGTCGAGGAGGAAAACGAACACTCCTTCGATTTCGACCTGCTTGACCCGACCAAAATCATTCCAGAAGAAACCGTGCCGATTACCCCGCTGGGCAAGATGGTGCTCAATCGCAATCCGGACAACTTCTTTGCCGAGACCGAGCAGGTCGCGTTCTGCCCTGGGCATATCGTGCCGGGGATCGACTTCTCCAACGATCCACTGCTGCAAGGACGACTTTTTTCCTACACCGATACGCAGATCAGCCGACTTGGCGGACCGAACTTTCACGAAATTCCGATCAACCGTCCGGTCGCGCCCTTCCACAACGGTCAGCGGGACGCGCTCCATCGCACCACGATCGACAAGGGCCGTGCCTCCTACGAGCCGAACTCGATTGACGGCGGCTGGCCCAAAGAAACCCCGCCTGCTGCACAAAATGGTGGTTTCGAAACCCATCCGGAGCGCATCGATGCCAACAAGATTCGCCAGCGCAGCGAGTCCTTCGGCGATCACTTCTCCCAGGCCCGGCTGTTCTTCCACAGCATGAGCAAGCACGAGCAGGAGCACATCATCGCCGCTTACAGCTTTGAGCTGGGCAAGGTCGAGCGTGAGCACATCCGCGCGCGCGAAGTGAATGAGATCCTCGCCAACATCGATCTGGAACTGGCCAAGCGCGTCGCGCAGAACCTCGGCCTGCCAGCGCCGAAAGCCGGCACGGTCGATGTACCGAAAATCTCCCTGGATCGCTCGCCGGCCTTAAGCCAGGCCAACTTGCTACCGGGCGATATCAAGACGCGAAAAGTCGCTATTCTGGCGGCCAATGGGGTCGACGGTGCGGCGATTGATGCGATGAAAGCCGCGCTGAAGGCTGAAGGTGCGCACGCAAAACTGCTCGGCCCTACCTCGGCACCCGTGACAACGGCCGATGGTAAAGCGCTGCCGGTGGATGCATCGATGGAAGGGATGCCATCCATCGCGTTCGACGCGGTATTCGTGCCCGGCGGCGCAGCGTCGATCAAGGCGTTGAGCGGTGACGGTGTGGCATTGCATTACCTGCTTGAAGCGTACAAACACTTGAAGGCAATCGCACTGCATGGCGAGGCCAAGCAGTTGCTGGATGTGTTGAAGCTGGAGGTTGATGCGGGGTTGATCGTGGGAACGGATGACAAGTTGATCAAGCCGTTTTTTGCTGCGGTCGGGCAGCATCGGGTTTGGGATCGGGAGCCTAAGGCCAAGGCGATTCCGGCTTAAGGCAGTCTGAACATAATTTATCGATTGGGAGGACGCCTTCGCGAGCAGGCTCGCTCCCACAATGATTGGGTCAACCACATAACTGTGGTCAGCTCATAACCTGTGGGAGCGAGCCTGCTCGCGAAGCTTTTTAAGGCTTACGCGGACTTAGAACCATCTGCGCCGGAATATTGCGCAAAATCTGCTTTTCCAGATTCAGATCAAACCCCGAATCCAGCTTCTTCACCCGCTTGGTCAACAAGGTGGCCAACCACGGGTAGTCCTGGGTACGTGGCGCCTGAATGCTGACGTCGCACTGATAATTCACCACATCGGCCGCGATGGCATCCAGTTGCCGGCGAAGCTTTGTCATGTCCGTGAGGTTCAGCGCCACCGTGGTGCTTTCGGCCGTCGGGTCGATGACCTTGGCTTGCGGCTTGGCTTCGGCAGCCATGAGCGCCGCTTCAGCTCTGTCCAGCTCGGCTTTACGCGCATTGACGATCGCGTTGTTGACCCCGCCGGTCAGCGCCGGAGCCTTGGGCATCAGCGCCCGGGCCCGACTCAGCGCAGTGGCGGCAGCATTCACATCGCCTTTTTGCAGCACGATCTGGCTACGGCGCAGATAGGCTTCGGCCAGTTGCCGCTGATATTGCTCAAGGGATTGATCGTTGGGCGACTCGGCCTGCAAGGTGGCCAGTTGACCTTCAGCGGTAGCCAGCTCGCTGCTGGCGAGGCTTTGTTCCAGCTGTGCAATAGCCGTGGCCCGTGCATCGGTAGGCTCGGTGGCCGCCGGTGGCGTGCTTTGGCAAGCGCCCAGCAGCAGAGAAAATGCGACAAGGAGCAGATAACGGGAGGCGAACGGCTTCATTCCTGCGACTCTCTAGTTGCGCAAAAAACGAGCAAGTCTACACCCCTCGACGGGGCAGGACAAAACTCAGCAGAAACAGCGCGGCGGCCGCCACCACAATAGACGGGCCCGCCGGAGTGTCCTTGAACCACGACAGTGCCAACCCGCCACAGACCGCGAGCATGCCCAGCACGCTCGCGCCCAGTGCCATCTGCTCCGGTGACCGGGCGTGACGCTGTGCCGCAGCCGCCGGGATAATCAGCAGTGAAGTAATCAGCAATACACCGACGATCTTCATCGCCACCGCAATCACTACCGCGATCAACAGCATCAGGGCCAGGCGCAATGCCGCGACCGGCAAACCTTCCACCTTGGCCAGCTCTTCATGGACCGTAATCGCCAGCATTGGCCGCCACAACGCCACCAGCAAAGCCAGTACCCCCGCACTGCCCCCGAGTATCCAGGCCAGGTCGGTTGGACTGATCGCCAGCAGGTCGCCGAACAGATAGGCCATCAGGTCGATCCGCACTTCATGCATGAAGCTTAGTACCACCAGGCCCAGAGAGAGGGTGCTGGGAGCGAGAATTCCCAAAAGCGTGTCGGACGCCAGCGGCTGGCGCTGTTGCAAGGTCACCAGCAACACTGCCAACAGGAGACAGCCTACGGTGACCGCCACAGTCGGGCTGACATCCAGCAAAAAGCCCAGCGCCACGCCGAGCAGTGCGGCATGGGACAGGGTGTCGCCGAAATAGGCCATGCGCCGCCAGACCACGAATGAACCCAGCGGCCCTGCGACCAGTGCCAGGGCCAGACCTGCAAGCAGGGCGTAGAGCAGAAAGTCAGCCATGCTTGCAGCTATCTCCGTGAACGTGGGTATGGGCCGCCGGGGCCGCGCTGACCACCGATCCATGCAGGTCATGGGCGTGGTCGTGATGGTGGTGGTAAATCGCCAGGCTTTGCGCGTTCTTGCCGAACAGCTCGACGAAAGCCGGGTCGCCACTGACCTGCTCGGGATGCCCGGAGCAGCAGACGTGACGATTCAGGCAGACCACCTGGTCGGTGGTGCTCATCACCAGATGCAAGTCATGGGACACCATCAACACCCCGCAACCGTGACGGTCGCGCAATCGAGTGATCAGGCTGTAAAGCTCGGCCTGACCGGCCACATCCACGCCTTGTACCGGCTCATCGAGTACTAGCAACTCCGGCTCGCGCAGCAATGCCCGAGCCAGCAACACGCGCTGCATTTCACCCCCGGAAACGCTTTGCACCGGGCTGTCGATCACCTGCTCGGCGCCGACTTCCTTGAGCGCGGCCAAGGCCCGGGCGCGATCCACACCCGGCACCAGACGCAAGAAGCGCAGCACCGAAAGCGGCAACGTCGGATCGACATGCAGTTTCTGCGGCATGTAGCCGACCCGCAATTTCGGCTTGCGCCAGACGCTGCCGCTGTCCGGCTTCAGCAGGCCAAGCACGGCGCGCACCAGAGTGGTCTTGCCGGCGCCATTGGGGCCGATCAGGGTCACGATCTGCCCCGGCTCGACGCTCAGTTCGATGTTATCCAGCACGTTTTGCCCGGCGAATGTGACGGCAACCTGCTCGAGGCGGATCAGCGCATTGCTCATCAAGCCTCCTGGCAACCCGAGCAGAGACCGACCACTTCAACGGTCTGGCCTTCGACGACGAATCCGACCTCTTTGGCGCTGCCGATGATCGCGTCGCTGATGGATTCCTGTTCCAGCTCGATGGCGGCATGGCATGCGCGGCAGATCAGGAACTGACCCTGGTGAGCATGTCCCGGGTGGTTGCAGCCGACGAACGAGTTCAACGAGGAAATACGGTGGACGAGGCCGTTTTCCAGCAGGAAATCCAGCGCGCGGTACACCGTCGGTGGTGCGGCGCGGCGACCGTCCTGCTCGCTGAGCACCGCCAGAATGTCGTAGGCACCCAATGGCTTGTGGCTTTGCCATACCAGTTCCAGCACCCGCCGACGCAGGGCGGTCAGGCGCAGGCCCTGACGAGCGCACAGGGCATCGGCCTCAGACAGTGCGCTATGAACGCAGTGAGAGTGGTCGTGGGGACGGCTGGCTATCGGTGTTTTAGGCATGAGCGGCGACGAGGTTTGTGAGAGACGTTATTATGTTACCCGTTCTCGCCTCTTCGAGTGGTCATCGTGTCCCGACTTTTTTCTATCTTTGTCGCATTTATCGCAACTTTTCTGCTGATCGGTTCGGCGCAAGCCGACGTCAAAGTCCTCACCAGCATCAAGCCCCTGCAGTTGATCGCCGCTGCGGTGCAGGACGGCGTGGCCATTCCCGAAGTGCTGCTGCCCCCCGGCGCCTCGCCGCATAACTACGCCTTGCGTCCATCCGACGTACGGAAGGTGCAGGCGGTGGATCTGCTGTACTGGATCGGTCCGGACATGGAAGGTTTCCTGCCTCGGGTACTCAATGGCCGTACGCTGCCGAGCGTTGCCGTGCAGGATCTGCCCGGCCTGAAACTGCGCCATTTCGCCGAAGACAACCACTCACATGCCGAAGAAGCCGACGAACATGACCATGATCACCGCCCCGGCAGCCTGGATGCGCATCTTTGGTTGTCGCCGGTCAATGCTCGTGTGATCGCGACGAAAATGGCCGCCGACCTGACTGCGGCCGATCCGGCCAATGGGGCCCGCTACCAGAGCAATCTCAAGGCCTTCGATGAGCGTCTGGATGCGCTGGACCTGCGCTTGAAGAAACGACTGGCCGGTATTGAAGGCAAACCTTACTTCGTGTTCCACGAAGCCTTTGACTACTTCGAAGACGCTTATGGCCTCAAGCATGCCGGCGTATTCAGCGTCGCGGCCGAAGTCCAGCCTGGCGCCCAGCACGTGGCGGCCATGCGTACCCGATTGCAGGAAGTCGGCAAGACCTGCGTATTCAGCGAACCGCCGCTGCGGCCGCGGCTGGCGGAAACCCTGGTGGCAGGCTTGCCGGTGAAACTGGCGGAGCTGGATGCGTTGGGCGGGTACACGCCGGCGACCGCTCAAGGGTATGAGCAGGTGCTGGAGAAGTTGGGGAATGATTTGGCGGGGTGTCTGGAGTCGTTGTAAATACTGCGATAACCCTGTGGCGAGGGAGCTTGCTCCCGCTGGCCTGCGCAGCAGGCCCATCTTGGGGCCGCTTCGCGTCCCAGCGGGAGCAAGCTCCCTCGCCACAATTCAGAGGGCGAACGGTAGCGGCGTGCTGACCTTCTGCCGCTGCGCCAGCCGTTGCTGAAACTCCATCGGATCGTGGATCAACACATCCTGCCCGGCAAACGATTCCGCAGCGATCAACCTCGACAGCCAGAACCGCACACAGGCCACTCGCAACATCGTCGGCCACAACTCGGCCTCCGCCGCGGTAAAGGGGCGTAGTGCCGCATAAGCCCCCAGCAATGCGCGCGCCCGCGGCCCGTCGATCTTCCCGTCCTCGTCCGAACACCAGTCATTCAAGGCGATCGCCACGTCGTAGAGCATCGGTCCCGAGCAGGCGTTGTAGAAGTCGATCAGCCCGGTCAGGTGCGTGCCTTCGAACATCGCATTGTCGCGGAACAGGTCGGCGTGGATGTTGGCGCGCGGCAGGGCCAGAATTTTCGTCTTCTGCCGGGTGATTTCCTCCAGCGCCCGCTGCAACAGATCGCTCTGCTCGGCATTCAGGTGGGAAAGCAGTTGCGTGCCCTCCTCCTGCATCCAGTCAAGGCCGCGATCGGTCTTGCGCTTGATCATATTGGCCTGGGTGGCCAGATGCAGATGAGCCAGCAGCTCGCCGACCTGAGCGCAATGCTGGGCGTTCGCCTGCTTGATGTGTTTGCCGGCCAGGCGCGGTTGCAACAGCGCCGGTTTGCCGGCCAGTTCGCGCAACGCCACGCCATCGGTGGTACGCAGGGCGTAGGGCACCGGCAGATCGGCGTTGTGCAGCACGTCCAGCAGTTCGATGAAGAACGGCATTTCCTGGACCGGGCCACGCTCCACCAGGGTCAGGACATATTCGCCCTGCTCCAGGCTGATAAAGAAATTGGTGTTTTCGCTACCGGCGGCAATCCCCTGGAAATCAAGCAGGCGGCCGAGCCCGTATGGGGCGAGAAAGGTTTCCAGCTCGGGCCGAGCCAGCGGGGTAAACACAGACATGGTTAAAACTGCCAGTACGGGCGCTGCCACATGAGCCAGCGCCGATTGAAATTAGGAAACTATTTCCACTCAAAGATCTTCCACGACGGAATCAGCATATCGGGCTGATCCGAGCGGATGAAGTTACCGTCCGAGCCATCGGCACGCACCAGAAAGTAAGGTTTGCCGACACTCGGCGTCACCTGGATGGCATACAGGAAACCGTTCTGGCGGTACTCCTTGATCGTGTTGTCGCCCTCGGTACGGATGGTTACATCCGGTTCCGGCGACGGTGCATCGTCCGCCGCCATGACGGCCAATGGGGTGACTGCAAACAAGCCAGCCAACAGCAAGCGATTTAGTGTGCGCATGATAACCTTGTCCCTTTGTCGTCAACGGTCCCGCTATTCTAGCGCCGGACCCGCCGAAAAGGTTGATCCTGCTCATGAGCCAAGCCCCCCTCGTCCTGGTGGACGGTTCTTCTTACCTGTACCGCGCCTTTCACGCCCTGCCACCGCTCACCACGTCCAAAGGCCTGCCGACCGGGGCGGTCAAAGGCGTGTTGAACATGCTCAAGAGTCTGCGCAAGCAGTACCCGGACAGTCCGTTCGCCGTGGTGTTCGACGCAAAGGGCGGGACCTTCCGCGACGAAATGTTCGCCGAGTACAAGGCCAATCGCCCGAGCATGCCCGACGACATGCGAGTCCAGATCGAGCCACTGCATGCCAGCGTCAAGGCCCTGGGCTTCCCGTTGCTGTGCGTGGACAACGTCGAAGCGGACGACGTGATCGGCACCCTGGCCCGCAGCAGTGCCGCCGCCGACCGCCCGGTGGTCATCTCCACGGGCGACAAGGACATGGCGCAACTGGTCGACGGGCACATTACCTTGGTCAATACCATGACCGGTAGCGCGCTGGACGTGGAGGGCGTGAAGGAGAAATTCGGTGTCGCTCCCGAGCAGATCATCGATTATCTGGCACTGATGGGCGATTCGTCCGACAACATTCCGGGCGTTCCAGGTATCGGCCCGAAGACCGCTTCCGGTCTGCTGGTCGGCGTGAATGGCGGCCTGACCGAGCTCTACGCGCAGCTCGATATCGTTCCGACCCTGCCGATTCGTGGGGCCAAGACCCTGCCGGCCAAGCTCGAAGAGCACAAGGAGATGGCATTTCTCTCCTATCGACTGGCGACGATCAAGATCGATGTGCCGCTGGATATCGGCCTGGACGACTTGCAAATGGGCAAGCCGGACCACGACAAGCTCGCCGAGTTGTACACCCTGCTGGAATTCAAGAGCTGGTTCGAAGAGAACCAGCGCGATGCCAAGCGCTCGGGACAGGACATAGTCGAAGTCGTCCAGGAACAGCCAGGCGCCGCAGAAGCCAAGTACGAAACCATCCTCGACCAGAAGCGCTTCGAGGCCTGGCTGGCCAAGCTCGACAAGGCACCGCTGATCGCCTTCGTCACCGAGACCAATGGCAGCGACGCCCAACACTCGCAGCTGGTGGGCCTGTCGTTTTCCGTCGCGGCCAACGAAGCCGCCTACATCCCGCTGACCCATTCCTACATGGGCGTGCCGGAGCAACTGGATCGCGACAGCGTGCTGCTGGCGTTGAAACCGCTGCTGGAAAACCCGAACAAAATGAAAGTCGGCCAGCACGCCAAGTTCGAAACCAACATCCTCGCCAATTGCGCTATCGGTGGCGATCAGAACAACGGGATCGTGGTCCGAGGCATTGCCTACGACACCATGCTCGAGTCCTACGTACTCGACTCGACAGCCACCCGCCACGACATGGACAGCCTGGCGCTCAAGTACCTGGGCCAAAGCAAGACCGACATTCAGGGGATCGCGGGTAAAGGCGTCAAACAGCTGACCTTCGACCAGATCTCTCTTGAGTTGGCGGGCCCCTATGCCGCCGAAGACGCCGATGTCACCTTCCGTCTGCACCTGGCATTGCAGGAAAAACTGGCCGCCACGCCAAGCCTGGGCAAAGTGCTGAACGAGATTGAAATGCCGCTGATGCCCGTGCTGGCCCGTATCGAACGCCAGGGCGCACTCGTGGACGCCAACCTGCTGGGTATCCAGAGCGTCGAGTTGGGCGAGAAGCTGGTCGCCCTTGAGCGGGAAGCCTTCGCCATCGCCGGTGAAGAATTCAACCTTGGCTCGCCGAAACAACTGGGCGTGATCCTTTACGAGAAGCTCGGCTTGCCGGTTCTCAGCAAAACCGCCAAGGGCCAGGCCTCGACGGCCGAAGCGGTGTTGGCCGAGTTGGCCGAACAGGACTACCCGCTGCCCAAGGTGCTGATGCAGTACCGCTCGCTGAGCAAACTAAAAAGCACCTATACCGACCGTTTACCAGAGCAGATAAACGCTCGCACCGGCCGCATCCATACGTCTTACCAGCAAGCCGTTGCCGCCACCGGACGCTTGTCGTCCATCGATCCCAACCTGCAAAACATTCCGATCCGTACCGCCGAAGGCCGGCGGATCCGCCAGGCGTTCGTCGCGCCGAAAGGCTACAAGCTGTTGGCCGCGGACTATTCGCAAATCGAACTGCGGATCATGGCTCACCTGGCCAAGGACGAAGGCTTGCTGTACGCCTTCCGCAATGACCTGGACGTGCACAGAGCCACGGCGGCGGAAGTCTTCGGGGTCGAACTGGAAGCGGTCACCACCGACCAGCGACGTAGTGCCAAGGCGATCAACTTCGGTTTGATCTACGGCATGAGCGCCTTTGGCCTGGCCAAGCAGATCGGCGTCGATCGCAAGCAATCCCAGGCTTATATCGACCGTTACTTCACCCGCTATCCCGGTGTGCTGGAGTACATGGAGCGCACCCGCGCCCAGGCCGCAGAACAGGGTTACGTCGAAACCATCTTCGGTCGTCGCCTGTACCTGCCGGAAATCAATGCGAAAAACCCGGCCCTGCGCAAAGGCGCCGAACGCACGGCGATCAACGCCCCGATGCAAGGCACCGCGGCAGACATCATCAAGAAAGCCATGGTCGCCGTGGATAACTGGCTGACCTCCTCAGGCCTCGACGCCAAAGTCATCCTGCAGGTGCACGATGAATTGGTGCTTGAGGTGCGTGAAGACCTGATCGACCAGGTTCGTGAGGAAATTCGCGTGCATATGAGCGAAGCAGCGAAGCTGGATGTTCCGCTGTTGGTCGAGGTGGGTGTGGGAAATAATTGGGATGAGGCTCACTAGAGCCTATCCATGTAGGAGCGAAGCTTGCTCGCGAAGAACTCAAGAGCGCCGCGTTTAGCCATTGAACACGCGTTATCGTTAACGACCTTCGCGAGCAAGCTCGCTCCTACAGGGGTCCCTGCTGCGACATAGTGCCGCGGCAGAGAAGACAAAAGACGCTTATCGCGGAAAATGAACTGGCTTATTTCGAATGGTTTTCCAGACCTTCAGGAACTAAACCCGTGAAACGCGACTCAGAATAACTGAATGGCTGGTGAAGCCCTTCGATGCTCCTATGTTGTGTTAAGTGTTGGCAGATATCTGGACCCCGCCCTAGCGGTCCGGAGCTTGAACCCCGGAACTTCCCCCTCCCCATAGAAGTCCGGGGTTTTTTTTGCCCGCGATTTAATCCGCCAGCCTTTACTCGGCAGCCTCGGCGCCCTTGTCCGCCAGCTCCATCCAGCCTGCCAGTACAGTGTAGGCGTCTTCCAGACCCAGGCGTTTGGGTGCGGAAAACAGCTGAATCGTCACGGCATCGCCCCAGCCTTTACGAATCTCGGCCTGAACCTTGAGCAAGGTGTTTTTCGCCGCGCCGTAGGTCAACTTGTCCGCTTTGGTCAGCAGAATGTGCATCGGCATGCCTGCGGCGACGGCCCAGTCGAGCATCAGCAGGTCGAAGTCGGTCATTGGATGACGGATATCCATCATCAGAATCAACCCTTTCAAACTCTCGCGGCCGCCCAGATAGGCTTCCAGGTGACGTTGCCAGTGCATCTTCAACGGGATCGGTACTTTTGCGTAACCGTAACCCGGCAGGTCGACCAGACGACGTTCATCGTCTAGCTTGAAGAAGTTCAGCAGCTGCGTACGCCCCGGAGTTTTCGAGGTTCGCGCCAGGCTGGCATGCGTCAGGGTGTTCAGCGCACTGGACTTGCCGGCGTTGGAACGCCCGGCGAAGGCCACTTCAAAGCCTTCGTCGTCAGGACATTGGTCGACTTTGGCGGCGCTGAGCATGAAGGTGGACTGTTGGCACAGGCCGAGGATGGGGTTCTTGAATTGCATGGGATTTCCGATGTGGGCGGCGCCGGGAATGGACGCGGCAAGCGGTGTCGTTTCCGTTTCAGTGACGCCAGTATATAATGCCGCAGATTTTGTGTGCGCTTTGTCCCAGCGTAGGATGAAGTTCACGAGAGCGATTGACCTTGATTGCGCATTAGAACGCAGAACGCTCTCAACCCTGAAAAGGTCGTTTTATGACGAAATGGCTGCTAGCTGCCGGTATCTTGATGCCGCTTTACAGCGCTCAGGCTACACAGGATCCGGAAGCTGTGTACAACCGTGTTTGTGGTGCCTGTCATTCCGGCCAACTACCCATGGCGCCCAGAAAGGGCGATCAGGAAGCTTGGACGCCGAGGTTGGCGAAAGGTATGGAGACGCTGGTGCAACACGTGACCCAGGGTTTCAAGGCGATGCCGCCGCGTGGTTTGTGCATGGACTGCAGTGCCGAGGATTACCGAGCCATCATCCAGTGGATGAGCGAGTGATTCCGGTCCATAACTCTTTAACCCTTAGCCGTAGTTGGATTAGCTGATGAACAAATTGATCGTGAGTCTGCTGTTGACCGTGGGGATCTCCGGCATAGCCCATGCTGCAGGTGATGCAACTGCTGGTCAGGCGAAAGCCGCAGTATGTGGCGCCTGTCATGGCCCGGATGGCAACAGCATGGCGCCTAACTTTCCGAAACTGGCGGGCCAGGGCGAACGTTATCTGAACAAGCAGTTGCACGACATCAAGTCCGGCAAGCGTGTCGTACTGGAAATGACCGGCCTGCTCACCAACCTGAGCGATCAGGACCTGGCTGATATGTCTGCCTTCTTCGCCAGCCAGAAAGGCAGTGTTGGTGCCGCCGATCCGAAAGTCGTCGCTCGCGGTGAAGCCTTGTTCCGTGGTGGAGACCTGGCCAAGGGCCTGCCATCCTGCACCGGCTGCCACGCTCCAGACGGCAAGGGCAACGCGGCGGCCGGCTTCCCCCATCTGGGTGGTCAACATGCTCAATATATCGCCAAGCAACTGACCGACTTCCGCAAGGAAGAAGGCGGTCGGGCCAACGATGGTGACACCAAACCGATGCAAAGCATTGCCAAAAAGCTGAGCGACGAAGATATCGCTGCAGTCTCCAGCTATATTCAAGGCCTGCACTGAGACCAGCGGGCGGACATTGCGAGGGATGCACATCTCTTGCAATGTTAACGCTCGATTAATCTGTCGATGCAAGCATAAAAAGGGTGGCTTTGGCCGCCCTTTTTTGTGGCCGCTGCCGTTACACTACAGAACTCAAGCCCGCCATGACCTGTCTGAAAACAGGTCGCGCGAGGCGACCCAATTTGTCCAGGAGTAAAGCATGCGTAATCTGATCATCAGCGCCGCACTCGTCGCTGCCAGCCTGTTCGGCATGACTGCCCAAGCCGCCGAAGCACCTGCCGCACCTTATGTGGAACTGAGCAATCCAGTTCCGGTTGCCGTGCCTGGCAAGATCGAAGTGGTGGAGCTGTTCTGGTATGGCTGCCCGCATTGCTACAAATTCGAGCCGGTGATCAATCCCTGGGTTGAAAAACTTCCATCCGACGTGAATTTCAAGCGCATCCCGGCCATGTTCGGCGGCCCTTGGGATGCCCACGGCCAAATGTTCCTGACCCTGGAATCCATGGGTGTCGAGCACAAGGTTCACACCGCGGTGTTCAAGGCAATTCAGGAAGAGCACAAAAAGCTGGTGACCCCGGAAGAAATGGCGGAGTTCCTCGCCACTCAAGGTGTAGACAAGGATAAATTCCTCGCCACGTTCAACTCCTTCGCCATCAAGGGCCAGGTCGTTCAAGCCCGCGAGCTTGCCAAGAAATATGAAATCACTGGCGTACCTACCATGATCGTCAACGGTAAATATCGTTTTGACATCGGTTCCGCCGGCGGCGCCGAACAAGCCCTGCAACTGGCCGAAAAACTGGTCGACAAAGAGCGAGCCGCAACCAAGGCTGCCGCTAACTAAGCGCGGGGCCTGCCATGCGCCGCTGGGGTACTGAACGAATCGTTGGCCTGCATGATCCGCGGGTCAACGAACATCATCTGGAATCAACGGGCCTACCCGCAGACAGCCGCCTGCGCTTGCTCAGTTTCAATATCCAGGTCGGCATCAGTACCGAGCGGTATCGGCACTATCTGACTCGCGGCTGGCAACATCTGCTGCCGCACACCGGACGTGCCGACAATCTGCAAAAAATCGGCAACCTGCTGGGCGACTTCGATCTGGTCGCCCTGCAGGAAGTCGATGGCGGCAGCCTGCGATCCGGCTACGTCAATCAGGTCGAGCACCTGGCGCAGCTCGGTGCGTTCCCTTACTGGTATCAACAACTCAATCGCAACCTGGGACGCCTCGGCCAGCACAGCAACGGCGTGCTCAGCCGCCTGCGCCCGTGGGCGATTGAAGATCATCCGCTGCCGGGACCCAAGGGCCGCGGAGCCATTCTGGTGCGTTTTGGTGAAGGTCCGGAAGCATTGGTGGTGGTCATGATGCACCTGGCGCTGGGCGCCCGCGCCCGCAGCATGCAACTGGCCTACATCCGCGAGTTGATCGGGGGTTATAAACACCAGGTGCTGATGGGCGACATGAATACCCATGCCAGTGACTTGTTGCAAAACTCGCCGTTACGCGATCTTGGCCTGCTCGCACCACAGCTGGAAGCGACCTTCCCCAGCTGGCGCCCGCAGCGCTGCCTGGACCATATCCTGCTGAGCCCGACCCTGACCCTGGAAAAGGTCGAGGTGCTGGCACAACCCATTTCCGATCACCTGCCAGTCGCGGTAGAGATTCGTCTGCCGGGTTCGCTCACGGCCGATTCATTGCCTGCACTGAGTCCTGCACCATCGCGGACCCCATGAATGAGCGACGAAACACAGCGCTGGAAAGAGAAGTACCTCAAAAGCGTCGAACAACAGGAAAAGCTCGAGCGTCGATGGGACGCCCGGCTCGACTTGTTGCGCCGTGGACTGGTGCGCAGCACCTTGGCGGCCGAGGGCACCGATCGCGCGGTTGACCAGTGCATGAAAGAAATGCGCGAAGTCATACGCACCGATGACATGGACGCTGGTCTGGCTGCCCTGCTTCCACGGCTGGAAAAAGCCGTGCTCGACTCTGAACAACGCCGCGAAACCCGGATCAATCAGACCAGCGCCTCCCTGACCGCGCTGGTTGCGCAACTGCAAACATTGCCGCTGCCCCGGGAAGTCAGCCGATCACTCAAGGATTTCAGCAAACAGCTGGACTCACGCGTCAGTCAGGCACGTGAGATCCCGTTGCTGCTCAGCGAACTGAGCGGCCTGCAAGGCAAGGCACTGGGTCAGCTGGAAAATCCGGTAGAGCCCGGTCGCCCGGGTTTGCTGCAACGGCTGTTTGGCAGTCGTGACGCAGATGAAATGGCGGCACCACAGGTCGTCACCCTCGTAGCGCAAGCGCCGGCTGAACCGACACCGTCTCCTTCTGTCCTGACGATCGTTCCACCCCTTCTTGAGCCGCTGCAAGCTCGGGAAATACTGCCAGAGCCATCAACTCAAGCGGACCATGAACAACCAATAGAGCCAACGCCTTGCGTGATCGCGACAGCGATTGAGCAAAGCCTGCCCGATCCGTCAGCCATGGCTCAGGCCATTATCGCCGTCGATCCGGAGCAAGCCGAGCAAGATAACGTTTATGCCCTTCCGGATTCCCCCGAGCCTTCTTACAGCTCGGTGGCCCAGCACATAGAAGACAGGCTATTAGGCCTGCTTGACGACCTGAGCTTACCCGAACGTCATCGCCCCCAAGCGGAAGCGATGCGTGAACGCCTGCGAAATGGCTTGAATTGGTACGAATTGCTACCAATTCTCGACGATCTGGCAACCTTGATGCTGGCGATCAACGACAGCGGCCAGCACGAGTTCGAAACCTATCTGCAGCAACTCAACGAGCGTCTCGAGTCGTTCCAGAGCAACTTGCAAGCCGCCAGCGAGGGCCATGCCGATAACCGTTCGGCGGCACGGGAAATGGACACGCAGATCCGCGATCAGGTCGACGGCTTGCAGAGCAGCTTGCAGCAAGCCGCGGATCTGGATGGCCTCAAACGCGCCCTGGAAAACCATCTTGAAGGTCTGCTCGGCACCATGGACCACCATCAGAAGCAGCGTGACGAGCGCGAGCAGGAAGTCGCGGCGCGCCTACAAAGTCTGGCCGAGCGGGTGGCCCACATGGAACAGGAAGCCCTGGGCTATCGTGAGCATCTCGAAGAACAGCGCCAGAAAGCCTTGATTGACCCGCTGACCGGCCTGCCCAACCGTGCGGCTTGGGCTGAACGGCTCGACCATGAAATCAGCCAATGGCAGCAACAGGGCAACTCCTTGCTGCTGGCAATGCTTGACCTCGATCACTTCAAACGCATCAACGACAACTATGGCCACCTGGCGGGCGACAAGGTACTGAAAATCATCGCCGGCGTGCTGCGCAAGCGTCTTCGCGAGACAGATTTCATTGCGCGGTTTGGCGGGGAGGAGTTTGTCCTGCTGATGCCCGCCACAGGCGCGGTGGCCGGGGCGAAATTGCTGGAAAAATTGCGAGCCGTTATTGAAGCCTGCCCTTTCCACTTCAAGGGCGAGCCGGTGAGCATCACCCTTTCCATCGGGTTGACCACGTTCAAAGCCGGCGAACATAGCGATCTGGTATTGAAAAGAGCCGATCAGGCGCTATACAGGGCTAAACATGCCGGGCGAAACCAGGTGCAAATCGGCTAAGGCATTTGTTCCATTTTGTTTAAATCACGGGCGCCGTCCGTCTTCGCGCGAAGCAGTACGTTACACTGTTGCATTATTGTCTTTTGCGTACTGCCTCCCGTCATGAAATTTCTTGCCCTAATCATGTCTCTGGGTCTGTTAGCCGGTTGTGCCAGTGGCCCCCGCTTCGACACCAGTCATGCCTCTGTCAACCACGACAGCCGTATTCAATTCGTGGTGCTGCATTACACCTCCGCGTCGCAGGAACGCTCGCTGCAGTTGCTGACCCATGGCGAAGTCAGCAGTCATTACCTGATCGGCGACGACAAAAAAGCCACCATCTATAAGCTGATGGATGAAAACATGCGGGCATGGCACGCCGGCGAGAGTGAGTGGCAAGGCCGAACCTGGCTGAACTCCAGTTCCCTGGGTATCGAAATCGTCAACCCGGGGTTCAAGGATGCCCCGAACGGCGGGCGTCTCTGGTACCCCTACAGCGAAGCCCAGGTCCAGTCCCTGATTGTGTTGCTCAAGGACATCAGCAAACGTTATGCAATCAGCCCCCGCAACATCATCGGGCATAGCGACATCGCACCGTTGCGCAAGCTTGATCCAGGGCCGCTGTTCCCCTGGAAACGCCTGGCAGCCGAGGGTTTGGGCATCTGGCCCAACGAGCAGGCCGTCGCCCGTCAGCAGGTTCAGTTCGATGTCCAGTTGCCGGGCATCAGTTGGTATCAGGCGCAGTTGGCCCGCCTGGGTTACCCCACGCCGCAAACTGGCGAGCTGGATGTCGCGACGCGCCACGTGATTGCGGCCTTCCAGATGCGTTTCCGACCGACACGCTTCGACGGCACCCCCGATGCGCAAACAGCGGCGCTTTTACAAGTTTTGAATCAGACAAAATAATGACGCCCGCCCGACGGTAAGAGCTTTTTCTCAATCAGCAGCTATAACTCATTGGTAATTCTTCGGATGTACCCAATGCCTGCTGCTCGTGAGACATTACGTAGTTGGTTTTATCGCCCCTGGTTTTTGGCGATGCTCGCTGCTGCCTTGAGCGCGACCCTGTTAATGACGGGTGGCCTGTTCGTGGCCATGCATCAGGTCGAGCAGAGAGAAAGCGAAGAGATGAATGCCCAGGGCGAGCGCTTTCTGGCTCGACTGGAACAACTTTTCGGGCAATTGCGCGAAAGCCTCGACGACCTTGAAGCGCAGCCGCTGCGGGGCTGCGATGACGAAATGATCGCAACGCTGCAGCAAGTCAGTTTCAACTACCGCTTCGTTTACGAAGCCGCTTATATGGACGCTTCGCGTATCTGCTCCAACCGCCCCCGCCAGGTAGGGCTGTCGCTGATACGACCGCCGGACATCAAGGGCCCCACCTACAGCTATTGGCTGAACACCACCACCGAACCCGATGAAAACCGGGCCGCACTGATGCTCGGGCGCGGTAATTTCCGTGTCGCGACCTCTCGCGGGCACTTGACCGACATGGTCGACCTGTCACCCGGTAGCAGCCTGCTGGTGGTACTCGACCACGGCACGCGGGCGATTCCGGTACTGGGTGCATCTCAGGTCTGGCCGCCGACCGAACCCTGGCCCCCGAAAAGCCCCGATGCACTGCAGGTCAC
This sequence comes from Pseudomonas sp. LBUM1676, assembly GCF_059695605.1. Taxonomy (NCBI): domain Bacteria; kingdom Pseudomonadati; phylum Pseudomonadota; class Gammaproteobacteria; order Pseudomonadales; family Pseudomonadaceae; genus Pseudomonas; species Pseudomonas sp. LBUM1676. The sequence continues at coordinate 53,119 of NZ_CP166777.1, read as the reverse complement.
GCACACTCGTTTGATTTACCGCATGCCTACCAACAATCCTGAATACCAGCTGGTGCTGATCACGCCGCGTACCGGCATGCATGTTCCAGCCGTCTGGTGGTGGTTACTGCCGGCCAGCCTGGCGCTGGGGGTATGCGTGGGTTTTCTGGTGTTCCTGCTGGTAAGGCAGCGACAGTCGATGGACGCGGAACTGACGGGTGCGATCCGGCGAGGCGAGCTGCAAGTGTTGTATCAACCGATTTTCGATCTCGACAGCCGCAACTGCGTCGGAGCCGAAGCCTTGCTCCGCTGGCGCCGACCGGATGGCACCCTGACCAGCCCCGACCTGTTCATTCCGATGGCAGAAAACACCGGCCAGATCCGCCAGATGACCGACTTCGTCCTGCAACGCCTGCTTGAGCAGTTGGGGCACTTGCTGCGGGCCAATCCGCAGCTGTACATCTCGGTCAATCTTGCGGCCTGCGACGTCATGGTGCCGCGTATCGGCCAGGTGATGGCGCGCTTGCTGACGTTGCACCGGGTCGCGGCCAAGCAAATCGCATTCGAAGTCACCGAGCGCGGATTGATCGACGTGGTGGTGGCACGGGAAAACCTGCAAGCGTTGCGCGATGTCGGGCATCAGGTGCTGATCGACGACTTCGGCACCGGCTATTGCAGCCTCGCCTACCTGCAAACCCTGCCCGTGGATTGCCTGAAAATCGACAAGGCCTTCATTGATGCGCTGGGCCATGACGCCGCCAGCAGCGGCGTGGCACCGCATATCATTCACATGGCCCAGGCCCTGCAACTGAAAGTGATTGCCGAGGGCATCGAACATGAAGCGCAAGCGGCGTTCCTGAGCAGTGAAGGGGTGAAATACGGTCAGGGCTGGCTCTTCGCCCATGCGCTAAGTGCGGTGCAGTTCATCGAACTGATTACCCGCGGCCGCCGACTGGCCGGCAGGCGAATGGATGACGAAGCCTGAAAGCGCCTTATACCGCCAGCGCCATGTAGAACTGAGTGCCCTGCCCCGGCCGCGAATAAACGCCCATCCGCCCGCCATGCAACTGCACGATTTCCTTGCACAGTGCCAGGCCGAGCCCGGCACCGCCTTTTTTGCGACCGACCTGGACAAAGGGTTCGAAGATCCGCCCCTGCTGACCGTAGGCAATCCCTTCGCCGTTGTCTTCGACGCTGATGATCACCCGCTCGCCATGGCGCCGAGCCTGCAAGCGGATTTGCCCGTCGGTGCCGGTATGGCGCAAGGCGTTGTCGATCAGATTATCCAGCACCCGGTCCAGCTGCGGCTGATCGGCCTGTAGCCAGGGCAATGGCCCCTGCACTTCCACCGACAGGCTGATGCCCTTCTCCACCGCCACGCCGGCATAACGTGCCCGGGCCTGTTCCAGCAATTCGTCGATGGAACACGGCGCCAGCGTCAGTTTCTGCAACCCGTTCTGATAACGCGAGAAGTTCAGCAGGTCGTTGATCAACTGCATCAGACGCTGCATCTCTTCATTCACGGTGTCCAGCAGATCGGCTTCACGGGAGTCCTGGGCAAAATGCGCGCGCTCGCGGAACAGGCCGAACGCCATATGCATTCCGGTGACCGGCGTGCGCAGCTCGTGGGAGGCACGCAATACGAACTCGCTGCGCACCCGCTCGAATGCGCGCTGCTCGGTGACGTCATGCAACACCATCACGGCGCCGAGAATATGGCCCTGAGTGTGGCTGACCGGCGTCAGGCTATAGGTCAGCAATCGCGACTCGCCATCGACCTCGATGCTCAAGTCTTCGGGCGCCCGCTCCAGGGTCCCGCCGCGCAGCACCAGTTGCAGCTGTCCATCAAGCTCGGGACGCTCCAGCGCGGTGCCCAGGCCCTGGCCGAGTCGATCGGTGTCCCAGCCCAACTGCCGCTGCGCCACGGGATTGAGGTGTTCCAGATGACCTTCGCGGTCGATCATCAGCAACCCGTCGTCGATACTGTCGAGCACCGCCTGCAAACGCTGCTGCCCGGCGAGCAACTCGTCGACATTGGTGGCTTGATGCTCGCGCAGGGCTTCGGCCATGATCCCGAAGCGTTTGGTCAGCTGGTTCATTTCCTCTGCCGAGGAAATCGGCAGGGTCACTTCGAAATTACCTTGCCCGATGTTATCCGCCGCCTGGGCCAAGGCCTCGATCGGCGCGCCGAAACGCCGGGCGATGGCATGAGCGGTGATGAAGCCAATGATCAGCACCGCCAACCCCACCAACCCGAGCAGGCCAGCCACCAGCAGCGCTCGCTCTCGAGTCTGGCGCTCGGTGTCACTGATGTTATCCAGCGCGCGCTTGTGCTCGGCGATCAGGCCGTTGCGCAGCGCATTGAATTTTTCCGTGAGCTCACCATTGCCGCTAAGCACGTGCCTCGTGTCAGGCGACTGGTCATAGGCCTGAATGAAGCTCTGGTAATCGGCCTTGGCCTGTGCAAAACCGTACTGAACGTCCTGGCCGGAGTTGCTGAGGGCAATGCCTTCGTCCAGCAACCGATAGTATTGCTGCCTGGACTGCTCTAATGCAGCAGTATCCGGTTGCTCGCTGAGCATGATGATCAACTGGTCGCCCAGGGTCTGCCGCAGTTTCAGCCCCAAGTCGAGGGTGACGAAGTTGTTTCGGATCAGCGCTTCCTGTGTCCCCGCCATCTGCATAACGCTAACCAGCCCGAGCAGGAGCCCGAGCAGTGCGACGGTGATCAGTGCGGAAATACTCAAGAACAGCCGAGTGCGCAACTTCATCGCCAGTTTCATCGGGCGGGGCTCACAGGTTGTACTGCTTGCGTTTGCGATACAGCGTCGATGCATCGATGCCCAACGTCTTGGCAGCCTGGTCCAGGGTGTCGGCGGTGGCAAGAACGGCGCCGATGTGAGCCTTTTCCAACTCGTCCAGACTCAGCGCGGCACCGATGCGCGGCGCGTTGTTCACCGGAGTTTCGGCCATGCCCAGGTGGCTGATCTCTACCCGCTCCTGCGGACAGATGATGCTTGCCCGCTCCACGACGTTACGCAGTTCGCGGATGTTACCTGGCCAGCGGTAGCTGAGCAGCGCTTCGCGAGCCTCCTCGCTGAAACCCCGGCCCGGACGCGCATATTCCTTGACGAAACGAGCCAGGAAGCGATCAGCCAGATTCAGAATGTCTTCCCTGCGTTCGCGCAACGGCGGCAAGTGCAAGGTGATGACGTTCAGGCGATAGAGCAGGTCTTCACGGAAGCGGCCGTCACGCACCATGTCCTCCAGATTGAGGTTGGTGGCCGCGAGGATCCGCACATCGGCACGACGCGTGACTGGATCGCCAACGCGCTCGTACTCTTTGTCCTGGATAAAACGCAGCAACTTTGGCTGCAACGTGAGGGGAAAATCGCCGATTTCGTCAAGAAACAAGGTTCCGCCATCGGCCTGATTGACACGACCCAGTGTACTTTCGCTGGCCCCGGTGAAGGCACCACGACTGTGACCGAAGAGCTCGCTTTCCATGAGTTCGGCAGTCAAGGACGGGCAGTTGATCGTCACGCAGGATTTCTTGGCGCGCTTGCTCCAGCCATGTATGGCTTGGGACAGTTCGCCTTTACCCGTGCCAGATTCGCCCAGAATCAAAATGTTGGCATCGGTACTGGCCACCTGGCGGGCGGTTTCAAGCACCACTTTCATCGCCGGGCTGTGGGAGTCCAGGCCATCCTTGGGCTTGCGCACCTCACCTTCCAGCGCTTCCAGACGAGCCGACAGCTGTCGCACTTCCAATTGCTTGGCAGTGGCCAGTCGCAGTTGGTCGGGGCTGCAAGGTTTGACCAGGTAGTCGGCGGCACCGGCCTGGATCGCATCCACCGCAGTGTCTACTGCCGAGTGCGCGGTGACGATCACCACCCGCATCCACGGTGCCTGAATGCGCATTTGCGCCAATACATCGAGACCGTTGTCTTCACCCAGACGCAGGTCGAGGAAGCACAAGTCGAAGACCTGACGTTGCAACAACGCTTCTGCCTGCGCAGCACTGTTGGCAGTAGCGACGCTGTAGCCTTCATCTTCAAGGCAATAGCGAAAAGTACGCAGGATGGCGGACTCATCGTCCACCAGCAGAATGCGGCCTTGTTGCTCAGTGGCTGATTCCATTTTCCTACGCTCCTTAATGAATGATCTTGTTTAGTCCCGGAAAAATCGGGCAAGTTGCATGGTTGATTCTGGCCGATTCAGACTACAACAGGGTAGCTCTCTCCTCACCCTACGGCTAATTGTCTGATTTTGTTGTTTTTTTATCAGATAGCCGGTGCACAGGCGGACCATCGGTCACTTTTCTGACATCCGCGCCTGTCGGGCAATTCAAAAAATTTGAAAATCCCCACGCATCGATCGTGCATTACGCACGACCTCTGAAAGACCATCGTGCAGGATGCGTCCGACCCGTTTTTCGCATCGCCTATAACCCATTGTTTTTACTGGATATTTTTATCTACAAAAGCTGGCATGCAGGCTGCAATGACTGAGTTATCCAGGGCATTCCCATCGTTGCCCTAAACCAGATCACCACCGTGTGGGAGGAGCTTCAGGATGAGTCGCCAACGTGCCGCCCAAATGCGTATCTCGCCACTGCATATCCAGCAAGGTCTGTTTGCTGTTCTGGCGCTATTGATCACCCTGATCGGCGGCCAACAGTTTCAGCGCTGGCAGCAGAGCTCGCAGCAGGAAGCGCCGCGTGTGTCGATTCAGCATCCGGTCCAGACCCATTTCAGCGCTGCCAGCAGCAATCAGGCTGACCTCGCCCCGATGCGAATGATGGACGTCGACCAGGCTCAGCCTGTGGATGAGATGCCCCGTCAGGAACGTTGGGTGTTCTAGATAAACAAACTTGGCGCGCTGGTTGCGCCGGGAAAAGCACCACAAGCATTACCTCTAAATAGAAGCGTAAGGAGAATCACCATGTTGAGCTGGGCAATCACATTCTTGATCATTGCCATCATCGCTGCAGTACTGGGCTTCGGTGGTATCGCGGGCACCGCCACGGGTATCGCCAAGATTCTCTTTGTCGTGTTCCTGGTGATGTTCATTGCTTCGTTCTTCTTTGGCCGTCGCGGTCGAGGCTGAAGATGAACGTTTCATTCAAGACACTGGCAGCCGCCCTGCTACTGGGCGGCAGTGCCATGGCCATGGCCGCCAATGATGGCCAGACGCGGGTCAACGAGCTATTGAGCGCAGACCCTCAATACCGCGAAACCTGGCAAGGCGTTGTGAAGAAAGAAGACCGTCTGCCGGAATGGGTAATGAACCTGTCCGGTGATGCCGAGCAAATGAATGCGGTTGAAGAAGACGGTGAGAAGTATTTGGTCGGGCCGCTTTGCGAAACCCAGGCCACTTGCCTGAATAATCGATTGATTGTGGCCGTCAGCTTCGACAAAAAGGATGCCTACGCTATGCTGGTTGAAGTGCCTGCGGGATTGCCGGCTGACAAGTCGCCAACGCGCCATGCCAGTTATCGCTTTCTTGGAAAGCCGGACCAGGGTATGCAGGACTTGTTGATGGACCAGCTGAAGAAAGATCCAAACTGGTACTGATTTTGAAATATGAAAGAAGCGACACTGCTTCTTTCAAAATGCGCTACCCGATGAAGGTAGACGCATGACCAAGGGGTCGGGTTGTTTTGCCTGTTTCAGGGGCGGAGTGACCTACGGGTACAAGGGGTGCCTGCGCGAGGGCCGGGTCAGGCAAAAGCTGCGACGCAAGTTCGCCGATTAAAGATGTTCGACGGACTTGCGAAGAGCTTACACGCGCAAAGCGTTGACTTAGAGCGCTCCTCCCGATCGCATCGCCGCACCTTCACATCAGCGCCTGGATCCCTGGAAATTCTTTTTCCGGTGGTTCACGCACGACCGTACATCGAGAAATATCACCTGCCTTTTGCGGTTTATTTCCCTCGCGAATTCTCGGATTTTCCTGAAAAAACTCCCTCGCCTGACTGCTCAAAAAACACTCGACACTCCCTGAGATGGCCGGTTCACGGCACTTATGCCTGCCGAAATGTCGTATTCGAACCGGTTGGGACGAGAGTTTCATTGGAAAAAGCTCATGCCGATTCGGCATAGGGTAGGCGTTTACGGCATTAGACGTCGCTTCCTTGCATCGGAATAGTTGCGCCTTTTTTCGCCTGCCAGAGAGCCACTAACAAGCGCTCCGGGGCACCTTATACGGGGGCAGATGCACAAGACTTTTTCGCCACAAGCGTTCCAGTTCCTGCATCGGCCTGAGTCAAACGCAAGTAAGGGTAAAGATATGAAGAAGGCAAAGCTCAGCCTCGCCTGGCAGATCCTCATCGGTCTGGTATTGGGGATTGCAATCGGTGCGCTGCTCAACCACTTCAGTGCCGAAAAGGCCTGGTGGATCAGTAACGTCCTGCAACCGGCAGGCGATATCTTTATCCGTCTGATCAAGATGATTGTGATCCCGATCGTGATCTCCTCCTTGATCGTCGGTATCGCGGGTGTCGGCGATGCGAAGAAGCTCGGCAGCATCGGCTTGAAGACCATCATCTACTTCGAAATCGTCACCACGATCGCCATCGTCGTCGGTCTGGTGCTGGCCAACCTGTTCCATCCGGGTACCGGCATCGACATGAGCACGCTGGGTACCGTCGATATATCCAAGTACCAGGCCACCGCCGCCGAGGTGCAGCATGAACATGCGTTCATCGAAACCATCCTCAACCTGATCCCGTCGAACATCTTCGCGGCAATCGCCCGTGGCGAGATGCTGCCGATCATCTTCTTCTCGGTGTTGTTCGGCCTCGGCTTGTCGAGCCTGAAACCCGACCTGCGCGACCCGCTGGTGAAGCTGTTCCAGGGCGTGTCGGAAAGCATGTTCAAGGTCACCCACATGATCATGAACTACGCCCCGATCGGCGTTTTCGCACTGATCGCGGTGACCGTGGCCAACTTCGGCTTCGCCTCCCTGCTGCCGCTGGCCAAACTGGTGCTGTTGGTTTACTTCGCCATCGCCTTCTTCGCCTTCATGGTGCTGGGCTTGATTGCTCGCCTGTTCGGTTTCTCGGTGATCAAGCTGATGCGCATCTTCAAGGATGAGCTGGTGCTGGCCTACTCCACCGCCAGTTCCGAAACTGTGCTGCCACGCGTCATCGAGAAGATGGAAGCTTACGGCGCACCGAAAGCCATCTGCAGCTTCGTGGTGCCGACCGGTTACTCGTTCAACCTCGACGGCTCGACCCTGTACCAGAGCATTGCGGCAATCTTCATTGCCCAGCTGTACGGCATCGACCTGTCCATCAGCCAGCAATTGCTGCTGGTGCTGACCTTGATGGTGACCTCCAAAGGCATTGCCGGCGTACCGGGTGTGTCCTTCGTGGTGCTGCTGGCGACGCTGGGCAGCGTGGGTATTCCGCTGGAAGGCCTGGCGTTCATTGCCGGTGTCGACCGCATCATGGACATGGCACGTACCGCCCTGAACGTGATCGGCAACGCGTTGGCCGTGTTGGTCATCTCGCGTTGGGAAGGCATGTACGACGACGCTAAGGGCCAGCGCTACTGGAACTCCCTGCCGCACTGGCGCACCAAGGAAAAATTGCCGGCAGGTGAAACCTCCAGCAACTAACGCATAACCCCTGTGGGGATTGGCTTTTCTGTGGGAGCGAGCTTGCTCGCGATAGCGGTAGATTAGTCGACGTCAATGTTGCCTATGAGTCAGTCATCGCGAGCAAGCTCGCTCCCACAGTGATCCGAGCCGCCAGCCACAAATAAACCCCGGAGAAATCCGGGGTTTGTCGTTTCTGGCTACCCCGCTATCATTCGCCGCATTCTTTGGGGGATTTAACTGATGCTCAATGGCCTGTGGCTCGGCTTCTTCATCGTGGCAGCCGTATCGGCGCTGGCGCAGTGGTTGATCGGTGGCAACGCCGGGATCTTCGCGGCGATGGTGGAAAGCATTTTCGCCATGGCCAAATTGTCGGTCGAAGTGATGGTGTTGCTGTTTGGCACCCTCACCCTCTGGCTGGGCTTTCTGCGCATTGCCGAGAAAGCCGGGATCGTCGAGTGGCTGGCCAAGGCGCTGGGCCCGTTGTTCCTGCGTTTGATGCCGGAAGTGCCGGCCGGCCACCCGGCCATCGGCCTGATCACGCTCAACTTCGCCGCCAACGGCCTGGGCCTGGACAACGCCGCCACGCCGATCGGCCTGAAGGCCATGAAGGCGCTGCAAGAGCTCAACCCCAGCGCCACCATCGCCAGCAACGCACAGATTCTTTTCCTGGTCCTCAACGCCTCCTCGCTGACCCTGCTGCCAGTGACGATCTTCATGTACCGCGCCCAGCAAGGTGCGCCTGATCCGACCCTGGTGTTCCTTCCGATCCTGCTGGCGACCAGTTGCTCGACGCTGGTAGGTCTGTTGTCGGTGGCCGTCATGCAACGTCTGCGCCTGTGGGACCCGGTGGTGCTCGCGTACATGATTCCCGGCGCCCTGATACTGGGTGGCTTCATGGCGCTGCTGGCGACGCTCTCGGCGAGCGCCCTGGCCGGCCTGTCATCGATCCTCGGCAACCTGACGCTGTTCGGCCTGATCATGCTGTTCCTGGTGATCGGCGCGTTGCGCAAGGTGAAGGTCTACGAGGCGTTCATCGAGGGCGCCAAAGAAGGTTTTGACGTAGCGAAGAATCTGCTGCCGTACCTGGTGGCGATGCTCTGCGCCGTCGGCGTACTGCGGGCATCCGGGGCCTTGGATTTTGGCCTGGACGGCATTCGGCACCTGGTGGAGTGGGCCGGTTGGGACACCCGCTTCGTCGATGCCTTGCCGACCGCCATGGTCAAACCGTTTTCGGGCAGTGCGGCACGGGCGATGCTGATCGAAACCATGAAGACCTCCGGGGTGGACAGCTTCCCGGCGCTGGTGGCGGCGACGATCCAGGGCAGTACGGAAACGACTTTCTACGTATTGGCGGTGTACTTCGGCGCGGTGGGCATCCAGCGTGCGCGGCATGCGGTGGGGTGTGCGTTGCTGGCAGAGCTGGCCGGGGTGCTTGGCGCCATTGGTGTGTGCTACTGGTTCTTCGGCTAACCGTACCCCCTGTAGGAGCAAACTTGCTCGCGATGGTCGTCAACGATGACGCTGGAAACCTGACACCCCGCGGCGCTCTCAGGTTCTTCGTCGGAACGCCGCCCGGAGCAAGCTCGCTCCTACAGGAGTCAGCGGTGAACTCAAGGCCTCGGCGGCGGTGCAGCTTTTTGACCTTGCTCAACCGCCCAGGCCACCACCTGCGCCGTCAATTGGTCACTCGCCTGGCCAAACCCGGTCACCACCGCCGGCACCTTCACATCGTTCAATGGCTGGCGCACTTCAAAGCGCCGGCTGGCGAGGATTCGCTGGTCATAACCGCGCACCAGCAACGCATCAAGCCGCACGACCACGCTCGCATTGCGGTCCTGGTATTCCGTCTGGAACGCCTGCAGATTGCCGCCCAGTTCCAGGTCCGCCTGGAAATTGCTGTCATCGGTGCTCAGTAGCGATACACGGCCATCACGCTGGAAGCCATCGAGCAGACGATTGCGCAGCAGCACCGGCGCCGGGTCGCTCCAGCGCGAGGCCTTGTAGCTGCTGATCAAGTCACCCTGCGGGATCACCGCGATGTTGGGGCTGTTCAACGCCTGGCTGGCCTGCGGTTTGGCCAGGCGTAGCGACCAGGGTTGCGGCGTACCGTGATGGACCGCGACGCTGCCCGGGGACGCAGGCAGCCGATAGACATCCGACGGCTCGGACTTGGGCAGGATCGAGCAGGAACTGGTCAATGCCAAGGCGGCGAGGAGGGCGACGTGACTCGCTTTCATGGCGTGAATTCCTTGTTCTTGTCACTGCCCAGCAAGTAGCCGCTGGGATTGGCTTCCAGGCGCTGGGAGATGGCCCGCAACGACGTCAGGGTGTCGCGCAACTCACGCACCGCTGGCCCCAGGCCATTGAGGCCCTGCATCCCGCTGTTCAGCGAATCCTGATTGTCGGTGAGCAGCGTGTTGATCGTCGCGCTGCTCTGTTCCAACGATTTCATGGCCTGTTCGGCGCTGCCGAACATCTGTTTGCCCTGATCGCTGAGCAAGCCGTTGGCATTGCGCATCAGCGCCGCCGTCTGCTCCAGCGTGGCCGTGGCCTGCTTGCCGATGGCCCCCAGTTGTTGCATGGCCTGGCGAATGTCGCCACGCTGATCGGCGAGGGTGCCGGTGGTTTGCTCCAGATGCTCGAGGGTCTTGCTGATGCGCTCGACATTCTCCGACGAAAACATCTGGTTGGCGTTGTGCATCAGGGCGTTCACGCCGGCCATCAGGTCGGTGCTGTCGTTGAGTAAGCGGGCGATAGGCGAGGGCGAGGCAACGATTGTCGGTAGATCACCATCCTTGCCCCTGAGCGTCGGACTCTGTGGGGTGCCACCGCTGAGTTGGATGATCGAGGTCCCGGTGATCCCGGTCAGCGCCAGCTTGGCCTGGGTGTCTTCCTTGATCGGCGTATCCCCGCCCAGGCGAATGCGCGCCAGTACCCGGCGCGGGTCTTTCGGGTCCAGGCGCAACGTGACCACGTCGCCGACCTTGATCCCGCTGTACTGCACGGCACTGCCCTTGGATAAACCGCTGACCGCCTCGTTGAAGACGATTTCGTAATCCTTGAACTCGGTATCGACGCTGGACTTGGCCAGCCACAGGCCGAAGAGCAGGGCAGCTGCCACCACAATCACCGTGAACAGGCCGATCAATACATGATGGGCTCGGGTTTCCATGTCATACCTCGTTGAGCTGTTGAGCGGCAGTCAGCGCCGCGCGGCCGCGAGGGCCATGGAAGTATTCGTGAATCCACGCATCGTCCGTTTCCGAGACAACATCGATGGCATCGGCCACCAACACCTTCTTCTGTGCCAGCACGGCGACCCGGTCGGTGATGGTGTAGAGCGTATCGAGATCGTGGGTCACCAGAAACACGCTCAAGCCTAAGGCATCGCGCAAGGTCAGGATCAATTGATCGAACGCCGCCGCACCAATCGGATCGAGGCCGGCGGTGGGTTCGTCGAGAAACAGGATGTCCGGGTCCAGCGCCAACGCCCGTGCCAGTGCCGCACGCTTGATCATGCCGCCGGACAGCGAGGCAGGGTATTTGTCCGCCGCCGACAGTGGCAACCCTGCCAGGGCGAGCTTGACTGCCGCCAGGTGCTCGGCGTCGTCGCGGCTCAGGCCGGCGTGCTCGATCAGGGGCAAGGCGACGTTCTCGGTCACGGTCAGCGAAGAGAACAGGGCGCCTTTCTGGAACAGCACGCCGAAGCGCCGTTCGACCAGCGAGCGCTCATGTTCGGCCAGCGTCGGCAGATTCTTGCCGAAGACCTTCACCACGCCTTCGCTGGGCTGGCGCAAGCCGACAATGCTGCGCAGCAGCACCGATTTACCGCTGCCGGAACCGCCCACCACGGCGAGGATCTCGCCCCTGTACAAGTCCAGGTCAAGGTTTTCGTGCACGCTCTGACGGCCGAAACGATTGCACAACCCTCGGACTTCGATCACCGCCTCGGTGGGCGCTCGGGGTATTCGACTCACCAGCCCATCTCCATGAAAAACAGTGCGGCCACGGCGTCAAGCACGATCACCACAAAAATCGACTGGACCACACTCGACGTCGTGTGGGCGCCGACGGATTCGGCGCTGCCGCTGACCTTGAAGCCTTCAAGACAACCAATGGCGGCGATGAGAAACGCGAAGATCGGCGCTTTGACCATCCCCACCAGAAAATGCTGAACGCCTATATCGGTTTGCAACAGCGACAGGAACATCGCCGGTGAGATATCCAGCGATACCGCGCAGACCACGCCGCCGCCGATAATCCCCGACAGCATCGCCAGGAAGGTCAGCATCGGCAGCGCGACCAGCAGCGCCAGGACGCGCGGCACCACCAGCAGTTCCATCGGGTCGAGTCCCAAGGTGCGGATCGCGTCGATTTCTTCGTTGGCCTTCATCGAGCCGATCTGCGCGGTGAATGCACTGGCGGTGCGCCCGGCCATCAGGATCGCGGTCAGCAACACGCCGAATTCGCGCAGGAAGGAGAACGCCACCAGGTCCACGGTAAAAATACTCGCGCCGAAACTCGCCAGCACCGTCGCCCCGAGAAACGCCACCACGGCGCCCACTAGAAAGGTCAGCAGGGCGACGATGGGCGCAGCATCCAGGCCGGTTTGTTCGATGTGCGCCACCATCGGCGTGAGACGCCAGCGCTTGGGGCGGAACAGCCCACGGGCGATGGTTTCCAGGATCAGGCCGACGAAGCCCAGCAATTGCAGCGTGTCCTGCCAGACCGCGTCCACCGCGCGGCCGATGCGGGTCAGCAGTTGAATGCCGACACTGATTTGCGGCTCCTTGATCGGTACGCAGAAGTCGGTCAGCGAACAATAGACGGTCTGCAACAAGGCGCGGTCTGCCGGGGACAGCGTGCAATCGGGATGCTCGGCGGATCTGCCGAGGCGCTCAGACCCGAGCAACTCCACCAGCAACGATGCCCCCGCGGTGTCGAGCGCGCCGAGGCCGTTAAGGTCGATGTGGGTGCTGTCATCGTATTGGCCGTGAAGCTTTTCGGTCAGGCTTTTGAGATCGGCGTAATGGGCGAGCGTCCAGTCACCCGTAATCTGCAATCGAGCAGGGGTGTCAGAGGGGTCCAGTCGGGCATTGCCGGCCACTGTACTGCTGGTCATAAGCTCCATGCTTGTTCGGCTGTTATGCAGGCTACGTTAATAGCATGAACCGCATTACTTTTCTTTGATCGGTGTGCTGTCCGTGATCTCGAAACGCAGCACCCCGATCAGTTGGCCGTCCTCGGTCAACACCCGGACCTGCCACTTGCCCGCGGGGTTGCCGGGGAAATTCTGCTTGTGGGTCCAGGCCCGATAGCCTTCCTTGCGCCCACCGCGGATGTCCAGCGCGATGCGGTCGACCTCTTTGCCGTTGAACTGCCAGACGTGATAAATCCGTTCGCCCAGACCGCGCGGGGCATTGATCGCGGTGTAGGCGTACAGACCGCCGCCGCGAATCTGTTCGGCACTGACTTCATCAAGGCTGTCGCCGGGAGTGCGGTCCTGCATTTGAGTGCTGATGGCCACGTCGGTCATCCACAGCGTTGCCGGCGGCACCCACGACCGCAGCACCCAGCCGACGCCACCGATGCCCACAGTGATGCTCAGGATGGCCAAGGCGTTGCGCACGGTCCGGATCGGGAAGATCGACGCCAGGCTCGGAAAAGACAGGATGACCGCGGTGCCCAGGGCCAGTTTGAAACTCTGGGACGTGGTCAGGTGCAGGATGACGGGCAGGGCGGTCAGCAGTGCCGCGAACAACGTCAGCGTGTGCAGCGCCAGAAACGCCCAGCGGCGCGGCGCCAACCATTTGTAGTAGAGCGGGTCGATGATGGAAATCAGTGCGGCGATGCACAGCATCCCGGTGAAGAACAACTGGCCACTGTTCCAGGTGGTAGTGATAAAAAAGAACGGCAGGACGAAGAACAGGCTTTCCTGGTGGATCATCTGCGTGGCGTAGCGCAGCAGCGGCCGGGGAATTTCGCGATTGAAGATCCTGGCGAACAGCTTGGTCAGGCTGTTTTCCAGCATCAGCCAGATCCAGCTGATCAGCATGATGATGGTGATCCAGGTCGCCAGGCCTTGCTGACGATCCACCAGCATGAAGCTGCCGACCCCGGAAATGAAACCACCGAGCGCAATAACCCCTGGGTAGCGCTTCATCAATTCCAGGATGCGCTGTACGAAAAGGGTCAGGGTACGCATTCGGCGGTTCGCAATAGTCGTGGGAAAAATCCTCGACAGAGTACCGCCCGCTGGGCGGTGTGGCGAGGGGGATGCGTCCGTTCGACCCACACAGGGCAATGGTTACTTTCTGGGCCGAAAGCGCAAAGCCAATATGCCCAATACCAACAAGCCAAACACCCCGGCAATCGCCCACATCAACTGGTCATAGCTCACCAGCGGCTTTTCGATCCGCAGATAGCCCGGCTGCAAGAGCAATTCACGCATGGCTTTGTTTGCCTCTGCCAGCGTGACCCCCTGCAGCTCTTTGGCCGGGTCGGCGAAGCGGCCTCCGTCGTAGTCCCCAAGGGCGCTCCAGTAGTAATCGGCCAGCGCGCTGTTCCCTTGCACGGCCCAGGCCTGGCGGGCGATGGCGGCCTGTTTGAGACGGTTGAAGGTGTCGGCGTCGAGACCCTCCTTGAGCAAGGCGGCCTTCAACTCATCCAGCACCTGTTCGGCCTCGGGCACGTCGTCGCGCTCAAGGTCGGCATTCAGGCTCATGAAGCCGACTCCGCCAAACACCTCGCGCTCGGCCGAGGGGCCGTAGGACAAACCGTGGGCCAGGCGCAATTGCCGATAGAGCGCCCAGTCCAGATAGTCCTTGAGCAGATCGAAGGTCTGGTCGTGCTGATTTTCCTGCACCGGCTCCGGCACCAGCCAATGCAACTTGGCACCACCGCCGACGAACCCGCGGCTCAGCGTGCGCTCATGGGCCGCACTGGCCTTGATTTCCGGCAGGGGCGGGTGATCGGTCGGATCGACCGGTTCAAGCGCTCCCCAGGTTCGTTCCAGATAGGCCGGCAGCAACCGGTCGAGGTCGCCGACCACGATCAGGGTCATGTTATTGGGCGCGTACCAGGCCTTGCGCACCTGCTCCAGTTGGTCGCGGGTCAGGTGATCGACTTCAGCCCGTTCGGGGCATTTGAGGCCGAGCTCCACCGCCAGTTGATTACTCGCCGAATGGCCCACGTCCTGGCGATCCAGCCAGCGCTGCAGGTGCGAGTAATGGCCGCCGTCTTCGCGCTCGACCACTTGTTTGGCGGCGTTAATGGCGTTGTCGTCGATGCGGGTCTGGGTCAGCAGCGCCAACAGCAGGTCGAGGACCTTGCGCTGGTTTTTCGCCGGAGCCTCGATCACGAATGTCGTGTCGGCATTGCTGGTGTAGGCATTCCACTCGCCGCCCATGGCCTGCATGCGTTCCTCCAGACCGCCTTCGCCAGTGGCATCGATGCCGCTGAACAGCAAGTGTTCGAGCAGATGTGGCAGCTCCTTCTCGCCACAGCTGAAGTCATCGATGCCGACGCCGACCACCAGGCGAATCGCCACATGCCCACGCTCGGTGCCGGGCTTGAGCAGCAATTGCAGGCCGTTGGGCAGGGTATAGCCTTCGACCTGAAAACGATCCAGGGCAAATGAAGGGAATGAGCCAAGCAACAGACAGGCGAACAGCAGGTAACGCATAGCTAGCTTCCATACGACTGATTGGAAATCCGTGTCGCCCCTCAGGAGGCTGAATACAAGTTACTGACTGGCCACTCTGCCAGACGTTCAAGGCGAATGTGTGATGTCAGCCAAATCATCGACGACCAGCGCACCGGTGTCCGTCGTGTCGAGCACCACGTAAGCGCTGCTGCAGAACAGCGAGTTCAGACGTTTCATGTCCGCAATCAGCTCCAGGTGCAGCGAACTGGTCTCGATACTCTGCACGATCTTACGTTGCAAGCGGCTGACGTGAGCATGGGCCAAACGGCGTTCCTGTGCGCGAAAGCGACGTTTCTCCCGGAGCAACTGGCGGGCGCTTTCCTTGTCGGCACTGAGGAACACCGACAAACCGAGGCGCAAGTTGGCGATCAACTGGCTGTGCAGGCCGGCCAATTCTTCCAGGCCGACTTCGGAAAAAGACCGGCGCTGCGAGGTTTTCTGCTGCTGGACCTTGCGCAACATGCGTTCGATCAGGTCGCTGGCGAGTTTGAGATTGATCGCCAGCTCGATGATTTCCGCCCAGCGCCGACTGTCTTGCTCGCTGAGGTCCTCCCGGGGCATTTGCGCCAGGTAGAGCTTGATGGCGCCGCAGAGCGATTCCACATCATCGGTCAAGCGCCGCATTTCCTGGGTCACGGCGGTTTGTTTGCCATGCAGCACATCGAGCATGGCTTCGAGCATGTTGTCGATCAGATCGCCGATGCGCAGGGTTTCCCGGGCGGCGTTGGCCAGCGCCAGACTGGGAGTGACCAACGCCGTCGGATCCAGATGGCGTGGTTTGGCGGTGCCGTTGATATCCGGCCGCTCCGGCAGCAGCCAGGCGCAGAGCCTCGCCATCGGGCCGACACTGGGCAGCAGGATCAGGCAGCGGCCGGTGTTGTAGAGCAAGTGAAAGCCGATGACCATTTCCTGGGGGCTGAAGTCCAGGCTGTCGATCCAGTGCACCAACGGGTCGAGCACCGGAATGATCAGCAGCAGGCCGATCAACTTGTACAGCAGGCTGCCCAACGCAACCTGGCGGCCCGCGGCGTTCTGCATGCTGGTGCTGAGGAAGGCGAGAACGCCACTGCCAATGTTCGCGCCGATCACCAGGCCGATGGCCACGGGCAGGCTGATCACCGCGGCACCGGCCAGGGTCGCCGTCAGCAGGACGGCGGCCAGGCTGGAATAGGAAATCATGGCGAACAGCGCGCCGACCAAGGCATCGAGCAGGATGTCGCCGGTCAGCGAGGCAAAGATCACCTTCACACCTTGGGCCTGGGTGATCGGCGCAGCGGCTTCGACGATCAGTTGCAGTGCCAGAATGATCAGCCCCAGGCCGATACTGACGCGGCCCATCTGTCCCAAACGGGTCTGTTTGCGGGACAGGAAGAAAATCACCCCGAGGAAGATCAATAGCGGCGACAACCACGACAGGTCCAGGGTCAACACCCGCGCCATCAATGCGGTACCGACATCGGCGCCGAGCATGGTCGCCAGGGCCGGGGTCAGCGCCATCAAGCCCTGACCGACAAAGGAGGTGACGAGCATGGCGGTGGCGTTGCTGCTTTGGACCATGGCCGTCACCACGATCCCCGAGATGAATGCCAGCCAGCGCCTGGACATGTTCTGACCGATGACGTGACGCAAGTTGGAACCGTAGACCCGCAAGATGCCGGTTCGGACGATGTGCGTGCCCCAGATCAACAAGGCCACGGCCGATAATAAATTGAGCAGGGTGAGCATGCAGGCCCCCTGTGGTGGTAGCGCCCCAAAGGGGCAAAGTTGACGGTGCCGCGCGTTTTTCTACGTTCTGTACTTAAGCTGTAGTTGGCTAACGGTCTGGGCGCCAGCATCGCATAGCTAAAGAACTGATTGAAACAAAAGTGTCATAAAAAACAGCTTGATGCAGAAACGAACAAAGGGCCCGAAGGCCCTTTGTTTCTTGTGTTGAGGCAGCTTGCTCCCTCATCACAGGAGTTCCGGTGAGTTACTGGCCCGGAACATCCTTGCGCAGTTTCACTGGATCCTGCTGTTTGCGCTTTTTCGCCATCGCGGTGCGCAGCTTGATGTTGATTGTTTCCACACCCAGCGAGAACGCCATGGCGAAGTAGACGTAGCCTTTTGGCAGGTGCACATCCAGAGACTCGGCAATCAACACGGTACCGACCAGCAACAGGAACGACAGCGCCAGCATTTTCAGTGAAGGGTGCTTGTCGATGAACTCGCTGATGGTGCGCGAGGCAACCATCATCACCAGCACCGCAACGATGATCGCTGCAACCATGACCGGCACGTGGGAAACCATGCCCACCGCGGTGATCACGGAGTCCAGCGAGAACACGATGTCGATGATCGCGATCTGGATAATGGTGTAGATGAAGTTGCCGCCCTTGCCCGAAGGCTCGTCGCTGCTTTCGTCCTCGCCTTCCAGCGCGTGGTACATCTCCTGGGAGCTCTTCCACAACAGGAACAGGCCACCGAAGAACAGGATCATGTCACGCCCGGAAATCCCCTGGCCGAACACTTCGAACAGGTCGGCGGTGAGGCGCATGACCCAGGTGATCGACAGCAGCAACAGGATCCGCGTGACCATGGCCAGGGCCAGGCCGAAGATCCGGGTGCGCTGCTGCATGTGTTTGGGCATGCGGCTGACCAGGATCGAAATCATGATGATGTTATCGATACCCAGGACGATTTCCAGGGCGGTCAGGGTAAAGAAGGCAACCCAGATTTCAGGGTTGGTCAGCCATTCCATGTGTATTCCTTTGAGCAATTGTTAAACCAGGCCGGGCCCGGACTTCAAACCGCGAAGCCGGACCCGTCATGGTGAGTCTTGGGCTTATAGAGTGCTGAACAGCGGAAAAATCCCCATCAGCAATGCAGCGACCAGTATGCACAGGCAAACCAGCACTGCCCACTTCAAGGTGAACCGCTGGTGATCACCGAAATCGATACCGGCCAGGGCCACCAACAGGTAAGTCGACGGAACCAGCGGGCTCAACAAGTGGACGGGCTGACCGACGATCGAGGCACGTGCCATTTCCACCGCGGTTATACCGTAATGACTGGCGGCTTCGGCAAGCACTGGTAACACGCCGTAATAAAATGCGTCGTTGGACATGAAGAACGTGAACGGCATGCTCACCAACGCGGTGATTACGGCCAGGTACGGGCCGAGGAAATCCGGGATAACCCCCAACAGGCTCTTCGACATCGCGTCGACCATGCCGGTGCCCGACAGGATACCGGTGAAGATGCCCGCGGCAAAGATCAGCCCGACCACCGCCAGCACGCTACCGGCGTGGGCCGAGATGCGGTCCTTCTGCTGTTGCAGGCACGGGTAGTTGACGATCATCGCGATACTGAAGGCCACCATGAACAACACGGGCAGCGGCAACAGGCCGGCAACCAGGGTGCACATCAGGGCCAGCGTCAGCGCGCCATTAAACCAGATCAGCTTCGGCCGACGGGCATCCGGGAACTGGGAAACGCTGATTTCGCTGTGGTCGATTTCATCGCCCACCAGGTGCAATTCACCCAGACGGGCACGTTCACGTTTACCGTAGAAGTAGGCAATCGCCAGGATCGCCACTACACCGGCCAACATCGCCGGCACCATCGGCACAAAGATGTCGGACGGATCAACGTGCAGCGCACTCGCCGCACGAGCGGTCGGACCGCCCCATGGGGTCATGTTCATCACGCCGCCGGCGAGGATGATCAGGCCGGCCATGATCCGCGGGCTCATGCCGATCCGGCTGTAGAGCGGCAGCATGGCGGCCACGCAGATCATGTAAGTGGTGGCGCCGTCACCATCGAGGGAAACCACGAGCGCCAGCACGGCCGTGCCGACCGACACTTTCAGCGGATCGCCCTTGACCAGCTTGAGGATCTTGCGCACGGCCGGGTCGAACAGGCCGGAGTCGATCATCAGGGCAAAGTAGAGAATGGCGAACATCAGCATCACGCCGGTCGGCGCAAGCTTGGTGATGCCTTCGAGCATCATCGGGCCGATCTTCGGCGCGAAACCACCGAACAACGCAAACACAATCGGGATGATGATCAGAGCGATCAGCGCGGACAGGCGCTTGGTCATGATCAGGAACATGAACGTGATGACCATGGCGAAGCCAAGGAAAGTCAGCATGGGAATACTCCAGGCATAGCGCGGCTAGGGAATGGGCGAACCGGATGGGGTCAGCGCAGAACAGGAAGCACGAGGCGTACGGGCGGAGTGGCGGCGAAGCGGCGGGTAGCAGAAGACATCAGGATCACCATTGTTGTTGTTAAATGGGCTGTGCGAGCGATAAAAACACTGGCATTGGCCAACCGGTCTGTTGCCGGTAGTGGGGCGATCCTAATCGCGCAAGCTTTCACCCAGCTTTCGCGGATGAAAGCATTGACGGTGTGTGCTACCGGTCGTCGGACCGGGGCAGAGAGGGAAACCGGGTTGAGGCTTTCGTCGGATCGCCGCCCGGAGCCGGCTCGCTCCCACAGGTCGGTGGCCACTCATGACCCACTGTGGGAGCGAGCCTGCTCGCGAAGGCGTCGGTAAATTTGCATGAGGAGGGAAGATCATGAGCGAACTTCAAACTGGCGGCTGCCATTGCGGCCAATTGCGCTATCAGTTCATCGGACCGCTGCATGACATCGCCCACTGTCATTGTTCGATCTGTCGGCGGGTCAGCGGGGGAATTGTGACCACCTGGATCACCGTGCCTGCGACGGCTTTTCAATGGCTGGCCGGGGAGCCGGCGCGATACGACTCTTCTGCGACCTGCGCACGCTACTTCTGCCGCACCTGTGGGGCGCAGCTGGCGCTGGTGACTCGCCTTAGTCCGGACAGCATCGACGTGACCATCGCCACGCTCGATCACCCCGAACGGGCCCCGGCCGAGCGCCACATCTGGACCGATAGCCGTTTGCCATGGCTGCACCTGGATGAGCACTTGCCCTCTGAGCCGGAAGAAACACTCTGATCAAAAAATAGACAGGTCCAGTAATCCCTCTAAAACCGGTCGAACCCTCACCGTTTGCCACAGGTCACACGCCATATAAGTCGCGAACAAGGAATAGCAGCCATGAAAAATGCCGAAACCCCCGTAGTGAAAGTGGTGCTTTATGGTGCCATGAGTAGCCTGGGCAGTGCGCTGATGGCTGAAATGCTACGGCGCCAACATGAAGTGATCGCTATTCTCGATGACCTGACCGCACTTGCGCCACGCCCGGGCTTGCGGACCAAGACCGGCGATCTGTTCGACGCGCAGCGGGTGAAGCAAAGCGTAGCCGGCAGCTCGGCGGTCATTTGCCTGTTGGATGCTCCCGGCTTGCCGTTCAGCAGCGAGCATGTGGAAAAAACCATCGTACCGGGACCGGTCGAACAAGTGCTGGCGGTGGATGCGCTGATTGAAGGCATGCAGGCTGCAGGTATTGCCCGGCTTTTTCTGGTAGGCGATTTCGAGGTGCTGGATGATCCGGAGATAGAGGATCAATTGGTACACCACGCCGCCGAAGAAATCCGCGAGGCTCTGCAAAGCAGTTCCTTGCACTGGACGCTGGTGAATGCGCCACGCGGGGTGCCAGGGCTGACGATTGAACATTTCAGCCATGTCAGCAGCAGCCTGGAGCCGGGTCTGGCCGAACCGCTGGGACGATTGAACCGAGTCGCGGTAGGAATTGCCGATGAGCTGCACCTGAATTTGCATGTTGGTGAGCATGTGAATTTCATTGCGGCTTCAGAACCTTGAAAGATTCACACGGCAATCGAAGGTAGAGGCAGGCCGTTAAGCGTTTGCGAACTGCTGGCCTGCTCGGCCATCAACCAGTCCACGAATTGTTGAATCAACGGCCCTCGGCGTTTGCGCTGCGGCAGCACCACGTAATAACCCTGCCTGGAAATCACCGTTTGCTCGATCGGCCGACACAACAGCCCTTGCGCCAGCAGGTTATCCACAAGGTGCCGCCATCCTATGGCCACGCCCTGGCCACCGATTGCCGCTTGAATCAGCAAGGTGTAATTGTCGAAGCGCAATTGCCCTGGCGCTGGCGCCGACGAAATGCCCAGTTCGCGAAAAACGCCACTCCAGTCGAACCAGTTGCTGCTGTTTTCTCCACGAAGGTGCAGTAAAGGGAGGTCAAGCAAAGCCTGAGCCGGCAAGGGCAGGGACCGGTCCTTTAATAGCAGCGGACTGCACACCGGAAACACTTCTTCGCTGAACAGCCAATGACTCTCGCCCTGCTTGAATCGACCGTCACCGAACAAGATCGCGACATCGATATCGGAGCGCAGCATGTTGAGGCTGCGTTCGCTGGTGACCAGGCTGACATCTACCTGAGGGTTGGCGGCATGAAATCGATGCAATCGCGGCATCAGCCAATACGCGGCGAAAGCAAAATCAGTGGCTACCTGCAATACCTCATGTTGATGCTGTGCACTGATTGCACACAATCCTGCGTCGATATTCTGCAAACCAAGCTGAACTTGTTCGAAAAGTATCGTCCCGGCCTCGGTCAATTCGATGCCGCGATAGATGCGGTCGAATAGCCGAGCCCCGAGCTGTTCTTCCAGCCTTTTGATCTGTTGGCTGATGGCGGGTTGCGTTGTGCCGAGCTCCACCGCTGCAGCAGTAAAGCTGCGCTGTCGGGCTGCGGCCTCGAAGGCACGCAGCAAGTCCAGAGACAAATCACCAAGGGCGTCATACATAAGCTGTGCTTATCCTAGTCATTGCCGCGCATGGGCTTTACCACAAACTGCATGGGCTCCATGCTCGATCGCAGCACTCTCGCATAAATATTCACTATGGAATGCCGCGATCACATGAAGCGCAAGAATATTCTTTTCATCATGGCCGATCAGATGGCCGCGCCAATGTTGCCGTTTTACGGTCCTTCGCCCATCAAATTGCCCAACCTGAGCCGCCTCGCTGCAGAAGGCGTGGTGTTCGACGCCGCTTATTGCAACAGTCCGCTATGCGCGCCATCGCGATTTACCCTGGTCAGTGGTCAGTTGCCGAGCAAGATCGGTGCCTATGACAATGCGGCCGATTTTCCCGCCGATGTACCGACTTATGCCCACTACTTGCGTCGCCTCGGTTACCGCACCGCCTTGTCCGGCAAGATGCACTTTTGCGGCCCCGATCAGTTGCACGGCTATGAAGAACGCCTGACCAGCGACATCTACCCGGCCGACTATGGATGGTCGGTGAACTGGGACGAACCGGACGTGCGTCCGACCTGGTTCCACAATATGTCTTCGGTACTGCAGGCCGGGCCGTGTGTGCGCACCAATCAACTGGATTTTGACGAAGAGGTCGTGTTCAAGGCCCAGCAGTACCTGTTCGACCACATCCGTGAGGATGGCGACCAACCATTTTGCCTCACCGTTTCCATGACTCATCCCCACGATCCGTACACCATCCCCAAGGCGTTCTGGGACCTGTACGACGACGCCGACATCCCGCTGCCTGAAACCCCGGCGCAGACCGATCTTGACCCGCACTCCCAACGCCTGCTCAAGGTTTATGACCTGTGGGACAAACCGCTGCCTGTGGATAAAATCCGCGACGCGCGACGCGCTTATTTCGGAGCTTGCAGCTATATCGACAGCAACGTCGGCAAACTTCTGCAAACTCTCGAAGATACCGGTCTTATCGATGACACCATCATCGTGTTCTCCGGTGACCACGGTGACATGCTCGGGGAACGAGGGCTCTGGTACAAAATGCACTGGTTCGAGATGGCTGCGCGAGTCCCGCTATTGATCAGTGCACCTGGACAATTCGGCGCAGGCCGGGTCAGCGCTGCGGTATCCACCGCCGATCTGTTGCCGACCTTCGTCGAACTGGCCGGCGGCTCCCTGGAGCCAGGTTTGCCACTCGACGGTCGCTCGCTGGTCTCGCACCTGCAAGGGCAGGGCGGTCACGATGAAGTCTTTGGCGAATACATGGCTGAGGGCACCATCAGCCCATTGATGATGATTCGCCGCGGCGCCTACAAATTCATCTACAGCGAAGACGACCCTTGCCTACTCTTCGATGTACACAACGACCCGCGTGAACAGGAAGAACTCAGTCAGTCGCCGCAACATTTGCCCTTGTTCGAGGAGTTTCTCGCCGAAGCGCGGGCCAAATGGAATATCCCGGCGATCCACCAACAGGTGCTCGCGAGCCAGCGTCGCCGGCGCTTTGTCGCCGAAGCGCTGACCATCGGCAAGCTGAAGAGCTGGGATCACCAGCCGCTAGTGGACGCCAGTCAGCAATACATGCGCAACCATATCGACCTTGATGATCTGGAGCGCAAAGCACGTTATCCACAACCCTGCCAAAACCAATAATGTTAAGGGGAAGTCCATGCATAAGTTATCCACAGTACTGACGGTCGGGCTACTGGCTCTGGGCAGTGCTTCGGCGTATGCCGAGCAAAGCTGCAGCACCGTGAAGATGGCCGACCCTGGCTGGAGCGACATTGCCGCGACCAACGCCATCACCGGTTTTCTGCTGGACGGCATGGGCTACAAGGCCAAAGTCGACACCCTGGCGGTGCCGATCACCTTTGGCGGGCTCAAGGATGGCCAGGTGGATGTGTTCCTGGGTAACTGGATGCCGGCGCAGCAAGGTTTCTACGACAAGTTCGTCGCTACCGGCGATGTTACTCAACTGGCGAAAAACCTTGAAGGCACCGAATTCACACTCGCCGTTCCGGATTATGTCTGGGACGCGGGCGTGCGTGACTTTGCCGACCTGAACAAGCACGCCGACAAGTTCGACAAAAAGATCTATGGCATCGGCTCCGGCGCTCCGGCCAACATCTCCTTGCAGGAAATGATCAAGAAGAACGACTTTGACATGGGCCAATGGAAACTGGTCGAGTCCAGCGAACAGGCGATGCTGGCCGAAGTGTCCCGAGCCGTGAAAAAACAGAAGTTCGTGACCTTCCTCGGCTGGACCCCGCACCCGATGAACGTGCAGATGAAAATGCATTACCTGAAGGGCGGCGAGAAGTATTTCGGCGACACCGGCAGCGTCCATACCCTGACCCGCAAAGGTTACGCACAGGCCTGTCCGAACGTTGGCAAACTGCTCACCAACCTGAGTTTCACCCAGGAAATGGAGAACAGCATCATGGCCGAGGTGGCGAACAAGAAAATCAGCAATGCCGAGGCGGCCAAGGCCTGGATCAAGGCCAATCCGGCGGTGCTGGATAAATGGCTGGACGGGGTGAAGACCGTGGATGGGAAGGATGCCTTGCCGGCGGTTAAAGCCAAGTTGTAAGAGTTATCTGTGGCGAGGGAGCTTGCTACCGCTCGGCTGCGAAGCAGTCGCAAACCCGGCGAATGCGGTCTGCCTGAAAAGAACGCGATGGCTGGTTTTGGGGCTGCTTCGCAGCCCAGCGGTAGCAAGCTCCCTCGCCACAATAATCGCATCGTCCTGATACCCTTACACAAACCCCCACCCGAGAGGATCCATGGCCTTCCCCAGCCGCCATACACTCTTCCCCTTCTTGAATTGGCTGCCGCGGCAAACCCGCGCCAGCGTCGGCCGGGACCTGATCGTCGGCCTCAGCGGTGCCATCCTGGCCTTGCCGCAATCCATCGCCTACGCCCTGATTGCCGGTCTCCCACCGGAATATGGCCTGTACGCCGCGATCATCCCGGTGCTGATCGCTTGTCTTTGGGGTTCGTCGTGGCATCTGATTTGTGGTCCGACGGCGGCCATTTCCATTGTCCTGTACGCCAGCGTCAGCCCGCTGGCCGTCCCCGCGACAGAGGACTACATCACCCTGATCCTGTTACTGACGCTGCTCGCCGGTATTTTCCAGTGGTTGTTGGGTTTGCTGCGCTTCGGTGCCTTGGTGAATTTCGTTTCACACTCGGTAGTGCTGGGCTTCACCCTTGGCGCGGCGGTGGTGATTGCCATCGGTCAAATGCCGAACCTGCTCGGGCTGGAACTGCCCAACCAGGCCACGGCGCTGGACAGCTTCCTGATGGTGTTCAAACACCTGGGCGACGTGGATAAACCCTCGCTGGTGCTGGGGTTGGCGACGGTAGGGGTGGGCGTGATCCTGAAACTGCTGCTGCGACGCTGGCCAACCTTATTGATCACCCTGATATTGAGTGGGCTGCTGGTCTGGCTCTGGCCGGCGATGTTCGGTCACGTGAAGCTGGTCAGCGCGTTTGTCGGGCGGCTGCCGCCTTTCAGCCCGTTGCCGCTGGATCTGGACCTGATCCTGCGCCTGCTGCCCAGCGCGGTGGCAGTCGGGATGCTCGGGCTGGTGACGAGCCTGTCGATTGCCCGCTCCTTGTCGGCTCGCTCGCAGCAGCTGCTCGACGCCAATCAGGAAGTCCGCGCCCAGGGATTATCGAACATGGTGGGCGCATTCTTTTCCGGCTCGCTGTCAGCCGGTTCCTTCACCCGTTCGGGCCTGAGCTACGAAGCCGGCGCCTGCTCGCCGCTAGCAGGGGTTTTCTCGGCGTTGTGGGTGGCGCTGTTTGCCATCTTCGGCGCGAGCCTGATTGCGCACATACCCATCCCGGCCATGGCTGGCAGTATTCTATTGATCGCTTGGGGACTGGTGGACCATCGCGGCATTCGTGCGTTGTTGCGAGTCAGCCGCGCCGAGTTTCTGGTCATGGCGCTGACCTGTATCGCCACACTGCTGCTGGAGTTGCAGACGGCGATCTATGCCGGGGTATTGGCTTCGCTGTTCTTCTACCTCAAGCGCACTTCGCAACCGCGGGTGCAGCATTGGCGCGACGGTGATGAAGACATCCTGCGAGTGGGCGGGTCGATCTTTTTCGGCGCCAGCCACTACCTGCAAGTGCGCCTGCAACGGATGCACGGCGTACGCGTGGTGATCGAGGCGCAGCAGATCAACTTCATCGACTATTCAGGTGTGGAAATGCTGCACCAGGAAGCGCGGCGGCTGCTGCAACAGGATCGCAGCCTGACGTTGCGCGGGGCCAGATCTCCGGTGGTGGAGGAGCTGAGAAAGCTGGAAGGGGCGGAGAAATGCCCGATCCGGTTTGAAGACTGAAACACCGCCCCGCCCCTGTAGGAGCGAGGCTTGCCCGCGAAGAACGATAACGCGGTATACCTGATCCATCGCGGCGTCCCATTCGCGGGCAAGCCTCGCTCCTACAGGTAATTACAGCGCGAGTTGTCGGCGGAGTTCTGCCAGTACCGGCGCGGTATCGGGCCGCACGCCGCGCCACAGGAAGAATGCTTCCGCCGCCTGCTCGGCGAGCATCCCCAGGCCATCCATCGATACCGCCGCGCCATGTTCGCCGGCCCAGCGGCAGAACGAGGTCGGCTCCTTGCCGTACATCATGTCGTAGCAGACCGTCTGGCCCGGCTCGATCAAGCTGCTGGCAATCGGCGGTACATCGCCGGTCAGACTCGCGGACGTCGCGTTGATGATCAGGTCCACCGGTTCCTGCAGCCAATCGAAACCGCTGGCCGACACCGGCCCCAGGTCCGCGAACAGCTCCGCCAGCAACTCGGCTTTTTCCACCGTGCGGTTGGCGATGATCACCGAGGCGGGGTGCTCGGCCAGCAACGGCTCCAGCGCGCCGCGAACGGCACCACCGGCACCCAGCAGCAGGATGCGTTTGCCCTTAAGGCTGAAACCGGCATTGACCGTCAGGTCCCGCACCAGTCCTGCGCCATCGGTGTTGTCACCCAGCAGGCTGCCATCGGCGAGTTTGCTCAGGGTGTTCACCGCACCAGCCCGTTGCGCTCGCTCCGTCAGACTGTTCGCCAGGCGATAGGCGTCTTCCTTGAACGGCACCGTTACATTCGCCCCGCGACCTTCGCGAAAAAATGCCCGCGCGCAGCCGCAAAAGTCATCCAGTGGTGCCAGCAAGGTGCTGTAGTCGAGCTTTTGCGCGGTTTGCTCGGCAAACAGACGGTGGATCAACGGCGACTTGCTGTGGCCGATCGGGTTACCAAATACGACATAACGATCCATCAGCATTCCTCGTTCAGGCCTCGGCCAACCAATCGCGGTCTTGCAGGAAGTATTCGGTCAGGCGCGCTTCTTCGCTGCCCGGCTCGGCTTTCCAGTCATAAGACCAGCGAACTTGCGGTGGCAGTGACATCAGGATCGACTCGGTGCGCCCGCCCGATTGCAGGCCGAATAGCGTACCGCGGTCGTAGACCAGGTTGAATTCAACGTAACGGCCACGCCGGAACTCCTGGAACTCACGCTGTTTGGCGGTGTACGCATCATTTTTGCGGCGCTGCACGATCGGCAGGTAAGCGTCGATGAAGGCATCGCCAATGGCACGTATGAAGGCGAAGCTGGTATCGAAGTCCCACTCGTTCAGATCATCGAAAAACAGACCACCGATACCCCTTGGCTCGTGACGATGCTTGATGTGGAAGTAGCTGTCACACCAAGCCTTGTAGCGCGAATAGACGTCCGGACCGAACGGCGCGCAAGCCTGCTCGGCGACGCGGTGCCAGTGCACGCAATCATCGATGTTGCCGTAATAAGGGGTCAGGTCGAAGCCGCCACCGAACCACCAGACCGGCTCTTCACCTTCTTTTTCAGCGATGAAAAAGCGCACGTTGGCGTGGGAAGTCGGCACATGCGGGTTGTGCGGGTGAATCACCAGCGACACGCCCAGGGCTTCGAAGCCACGGCCGGCCAGCTCGGGGCGATGGGCGCTGGCGGACGGTGGGAGACCACTACCGAAGACGTGGGAAAAGTTGACCCCGCCTTTTTCGATCACCGTGCCGTTTTCGATCACTCGGGTGCGACCGCCGCCGCCGGCAGGCCGGGCCCAGGCGTCTTCGACGAAATGCGCACCGCCGTCCTCGGCTTCCAAAGCAGCGCAAATGCGGTCTTGCAGGTCGAGCAGGTAGGCTTTTACGGCCTCGGTGCGGGTCGTCATGTCATCACCTTGAATCGGGCAAAGCTACGCGGCGCTCCATCGGAGCGGGGGCCGGCGCAAATGGGCGCGTAGCATAACATCGCAGGTGCACCCTTCGCAGTTGACGAAGATCAAGCTTGGGAGTTCGATAGGGAGCTTGGCGCTACAACTAGAAGCCAAGACCCAAGGAGAGTTCTGATGGCAAAACGTATCCAGTTCCGCGCCCATGGCGGTCCCGAAGTACTCGAGTATGTCGATTACCAACCCGCCGAGCCCGGCCCGCAGCAGGTCCGCGTGGCCAACAAGGCCATCGGCCTGAACTTCATCGACACCTACTACCGCAGCGGTCTTTACCCGCCGCCGGCCCTGCCATCAGGCGTGGGTTCGGAAGGGGCAGGGGTGGTCGAGGCAGTCGGCAGCGAAGTCACCCGGTTCAAAGTCGGTGATCGCGTGGCTTACGGTAGCGGCCCGTTGGGTGCCTACAGTGACGTCCATGTATTGCCGCAAGACAATCTGGTGCATCTGCCGGACGCGATAAGCTTTGAACAAGCCGCAGGGGTGATGCTCAAGGGCCTGACCGTACAGTACCTGCTGCGTCAGACCTATGAACTCAAAGGGGGCGAAACCATCCTGTTTCACGCTGCCGCAGGTGGCGTCGGCTCCCTGGCCTGCCAATGGGCCAAAGCCCTGGGCGTGAAGTTGATCGGCACGGTCAGTTCACCGCAGAAAGCGGCATTGGCCAAGGCGAACGGCGCTTGGGCCACCATCGATTACAGCCGTGAAAATGTCGCACAGCGTGTACTGGAATTGACTGACGGCAAAAAAGTCCCGGTGGTGTACGACGGCGTCGGCAAGGACACCTGGCTGACTTCGCTCGATAGCGTGGCGCCTCGAGGCCTGGTAGTGAGCTTCGGTAATGCGTCGGGCGCGGTAGACGGGGTGAACCTGGGGATTCTCTCGGCGAAGGGTTCGCTGTACGTGACCCGGCCGACCCTGGCGACTTATGCCAACAATGCAGAAAATCTGCAGCGTATGGCCGATGAGCTGTTCGAGATGATCATCAGCGGCAAGCTGAAGGTGGACATCAGCCAGAAGTATCCATTGGCGGAGGCGGCGAAGGCGCAGGCCGAGTTGTCGGCGCGGCGTACTACCGGCTCGACTGTTTTGTTGCCTTAATATTTTTTGGTGTTTGAAAAGACCTCTTCGCGAGCAGGCTCGCTCCCACAGGGTATTTGTGATCAATACATAACCTATGTGGGAGCGAGCCTGCTCGCGAATGGCCGCGCCGCGATCTCAATCCGGACGAATTACGTTTCCAGTCGCCAGGTCTCGGATCACGCTCGGGTTCTTGCGCCCACCCAGGTTCCCGCCCAACACCAAATCCAACTGCTCACGGAAATACTGCTCCACGCGAATCCGCGTCCGCGCTGCAGGCCGCCCTTGAGGATTAGCCGAGGTAGACACCAGCGGCCCCACCAACGCACACAAATCCCGCACCTGCGGATGATCGCTGACCCGCAACGCCACGGTCTCGTGCACGCCGGTGATCCACTGCGGCAATAGATTCTGGTGCGGCACCAGCCAGGTGTTCGGCCCCGGCCAGGTACTGGCCATGCGATCCATCCACAACTCGGGAAAGTCTTCGAAGAGGAAATCGAACTGGCGGATATTATCGGCGACCAGAATCAGGCCCTTTTCCACCGACCGCCCCTTGATCATCAGCAGACGATCCACCGCTTCTTCGTCCCAAGGATCGCAACCCAGGCCCCAGACCGCTTCGGTTGGGTAGGCAATGACCGCGCCTGCGCGAATGGCTCGTGCGGCTTGTTGCACACGCCAACTGTTGACCATGAAAAACTCTCCGGAATAAGGCTCTGCGCAGTTTACCGTTCTTCCTTATAAAACCTAGCTCACCCGCGCAAACCAGCGCCCGCTTTCGCAAACCGCATGGCCCTCCATTTCCAGTTCCGTCAGTGCTGCCAGCACTTTGGGCAAGGCCCAGCCGCTGGTGATGGACAACGCTTCACTGGTATGGGGCGCCGCATGAAGCAGCATGAGCAACGGATGAGTCGCCATAGTGGAGGGCGTCTCGGTGGATAACGGCAGTCGTTGCCAGCCGCGCAAGGCTTCGAGGATATGTTCAATGGTTTCGACCAGCACCGCTCCGTCGCGGATCAACTGATGACAACCTTTTGCCCCAGGGTGGTGGATCGACCCTGGAATCGCATAAACCTCGCGACCTTGTTCCGCCGCCAGCCTCGCGGTGATCAACGAACCACTGGCGACACTGGCCTCGACCACCAGTACACCGAGGGATAAACCGCTGATGATCCGGTTGCGTCGCGGGAAGTTGCTGGCGTTAGGGCCGGCGTCCAGCGGGAACTCCGAAAGCACCGCGCTACCTGACGCAATCATGGCCTCGGCCAGGCGTCGATTGCGCTGTGGATAAAACTTTTCAAGTCCCGTGCCAAGTACCCCGACCGTTCGCCCGCCCACGTCCAGCGCGGCCTGGTGTGCAGCGGCATCAATTCCGAGGGCCAGACCGCTGGTAATGACAAAACCGGCGCTCGCCAGACTACGGGAAAACGCCGCGGCGGTGTCCATCCCGGGCCGGGAAGCACGACGGCTGCCGACCATCGCCAGCTGTGGTTTTTCCAGAATGCCCGGATCGCCCGCCACGAATAACAGCGGTGGCGCATCGCTGATTTCAGCGAGTAACGCCGGGTAGTCAGGTTGGTCCCACATCAGTAAATGCTGGCCCGGGTGCTCTAGCCACGCCAATGCGTGGCTCGCCCCATCACGAACTTCACTGGAGCGCCTCGCTTGCGAGCAAGCCAGCGGTAAGCCCAGCGCACGCCAGGCACTGGCTGGCGCGCTGATGGCTTTAGACGCCGAACCGAAGGCCTCGAGCAATTTCTTGAAGCGCGCAGGGCCGAGTTCGGGCAAACGGTGCAGACGTAAACGAGCTTCCAGTTCCGCGGGGGAAACCGGTGCAACATCAGGCAGCGACATGGATCATCCTTGATCGTTATGAGCCCCGTTCAAACGGGAATAAGCTGTGGATAACTCTGTTGGTAACTTGTGGAGCCTGCTTACGGATTTCGCACCTTGTCCATCACCGCCAGCGAGCGTGAAGCGTTGAGCACCAGACCGTAGCTGAGCTTGTCATAAGTGCGGAACACCATCAGCAAACCGGCACGCTCATCCGGAATCTTCAGCGGTTGGCCGGTGATCCGGTCACGCACGGTTTCGCCGGTTTTCATCACCACCAGCACATTGCCTTCGGCGAGGCCATCACGTTGCCCCTTGTTCAGCGTCACCACATCCAGCGCGCCAATCTGGGTAACGCCGCGCGGCACATCAATGATCAAGCCGTCGATCTCGGTTTTTGGCGAACTGGGCATGAAGTTCGAGTTGATCGATCGCTCTTCACTGCTGAACAAGCGATCGCCGAGGCGTACTTCCTGAGTAGTGCGTTGCAGCGCCAGGGTGGCGACGTCGCCTTCGCTGGCCACAATCTCGCCACCACCTATATCGTCGGCATTAATCCCCAGGAACTCCTTGCTGTCAGGGTCGGTGTAGACCTTGCCCTGACGGAAGATGCCATAGACCGGCTGTGTCGGGTCGAATTGGCCGCGGGCAAAGATGTGATCACCGGTGCCACTGAGCACACGCTCGGCATCCCCCGCGACGATGTACGGCGCCGTGTCGAAGTCCTCTACCTTGTCGACGATGCGGTTGCTCAGCAGAAAGCTGTTGATCGCTTGCAGTGGAATGCTCGGGATGGCGTCGGCCACCGGGCTGCTGCGGATCCGTGGCGAGAGCTTGATGGTGCCCCGGGAAGCTCCGCGATTGAGGGTCAGGCGCGGCTGACCGTTGACGTAGACCAGCGACAGCGTGTCGCCGGGGTAGATGAGGTTGGGGTTCTCGATCTGCGGATTGGCCTGCCAGAGCTCGGGCCACTTCCACGGCTCACGCAGGTATTTTCCCGATATGTCCCAGAGTGTGTCCCCCGTCACGACCGTGTATTGCTGTGGAAAACCTTCCCTGAGTTGCACTTGCCCGTGCGCAAAACCGGCCGAGGCCAGAAGGAGCAAGGCGAGTAGTGATTTCCTCATGCGGTGAATCCCTTTATTATGTGCATTCGCGTAGAACGCCAGAGCCCTCGTGGCTCGCTCCCCGCTTACACTTGAAAAGCAGGGAGCTACGTTTTACAACGGTAGCCGGCATCTTCGGACACGCCAGGCCATCGACCCGACTTTACCTCACACGTGCAGCAATTGAGCTTATGGCCATTTTAGACATCCTCGAATTCCCCGATTCGCGCCTGCGCACTATCGCCAAACCTGTGGCCGTAGTGGACGACGAAGTGCGTCAGTTGGTCGACGATATGTTTGAAACAATGTATGAAGCGCCAGGCATCGGCCTCGCCGCGACCCAGGTCAACGTGCACAAACGTATCGTGGTCATGGACCTCTCCGAAGACCGCAGCGAACCGCGGGTGTTCATCAACCCCGAGTTCGAAACCCTGACCGACGAGATGGAGCAGTATCAGGAAGGCTGTCTCTCGGTGCCGGGCTTCTACGAAAACGTCGATCGCCCGCAAAAGGTCAAGATAAAGGCCTTGGACCGCGACGGACAGCCTTACGAACTGATCGCCGAAGGCCTGCTCGCCGTGTGCATCCAGCATGAATGCGACCACCTCAACGGCAAATTGTTCGTCGACTACCTGTCCAATCTCAAACGCGACCGAATCAAGAAGAAACTGGAAAAGCTCCATCGCCAGAACGCTTGATGCCCTTCTTCCAAAGGCTTGCTGCGGCAAGCCTTTTTCTTTTCAGAGATCGCTCCCATGACTGAGCCACTGCGCATTGTCTTTGCAGGCACCCCGGAATTCGCCGCCGAACACCTCAAGGCCCTGCTCGACAGCCCTTACGAGATCGTCGCGGTCTACACCCAACCGGACCGTCCGGCGGGCCGTGGGCAAAAGTTGATGCCAAGCCCGGTCAAACAGCTGGCTCTGGAACACGACATCCCGGTGCTGCAACCGCCAACCCTGCGCAACGAGGACGCCCAGGCTGAGCTGGCTGCGTTGAAGCCGGACTTGCTGGTGGTGGTCGCCTACGGCCTGATCCTGCCGCAAGCGGTGCTGGATATCCCGCGTCTGGGTTGCATCAACAGCCATGCCTCGCTGTTGCCGCGCTGGCGTGGTGCAGCACCGATCCAGCGTGCTGTGGAAGCAGGAGACAGCGAAAGCGGCGTGACCGTGATGCGCATGGAAGCCGGCCTCGACACCGGACCGATGCTGCTCAAGGTCATCACGCCGATCACCGGTGAAGATACCGGCGGCAGCCTCCATGACCGCTTGGCCGAGATGGGGCCACCGGCGGTTATCCAGGCGATTGCCGGCCTCGCGGCGGGCACGCTGGAAGGCGAAGTGCAGGACGACAGCCTCGCCACTTACGCGCACAAATTGAACAAAGATGAAGCGCGCATTGACTGGAGCCGTCCGGCGGTCGAGCTGGAGCGCCTGGTTCGTGCCTTCAATCCATGGCCGATCTGCCACAGCACGCTGAACGGCGACGCGCTGAAAGTGCTGGCCGCGAGCCTCGCCGAAGGGCAGGGCGCCCCCGGAGAAATCCTCAGTGCAAGCAAAGACGGCTTGATCGTCGCCTGTGGTGAACACGCGCTGTGTCTGGCCCGCCTGCAATTGCCCGGCGGCAAAGCGCTCAACTTCAGCGATTTGTTCAACAGCCGTCGTGAGAAATTCGCCGTCGGCACCGTCCTTGGTCAAGTGGCGGACGCTCAATGAATCCACGTCTGGCCGCCGCCAAGGCACTTGCCGCTGTTCTTAACGGAAAAGCCTCACTCAACAGTTCCCTGCCGACGCAAATGGACAAGGTTGAAGACCGCGATCGCGGCTTCACCCAGGACCTGGCGTTCGGCACCGCACGCTGGCAGCCGCGTTTGTCGGCGCTGGCAGCGAAATTGTTGCAGAAACCGTTCAAGGCAGCGGATGCCGATGTCGAGGCACTGTTGCTGGTCGGCCTCTATCAGTTGCTCTACACCCGTGTCCCGGCTCACGCTGCCATCGGCGAAACCGTCGGATGCGCCGACAAGCTGAAAAAGCCCTGGGCCAAGGCGTTGCTCAACGCCGTATTGCGTCGTGCCCAGCGTGAAAGTGAAGCGCTGCTGGCCGAGTTGGAACACGACCCGGTGGTGCGCACCGCTCACCCACGCTGGCTGCAAAAATCCCTGAAGGCGTTCTGGCCTGAGCAATGGGAAGCCATTTGCGCGGCGAACAATGCCCATCCGCCAATGATTCTGCGGGTCAACCGTCGCCATCACACACGCGACGCCTACCTTGGGCTGCTGAGCGAAGCCGGCATCGCCGCCACTCCCTGCGTTTTCAGCCAGGATGGCATCATCCTCGACACCGCCGCCGACGTGCGCAGTCTGCCGGGCTTCGCCGAAGGCTGGATCAGCGTGCAGGACGAGGCCGCGCAGCTGGCCGCCGATCTGCTGGATCTGGCACCGGGGCAACGGGTGCTGGACGCTTGCTGCGCACCCGGTGGCAAGACCTGCCACATTCTTGAAGCCGAACCAGAACTGGCCGGCGTAGTGGGCGTGGATCTGGAAGCCAAGCGCCTGGTGCGGGTGCGTGAGAACCTTGCACGCCTGGGCCTGAACGCGGAACTGATTGCTGCCGACGGGCGCGACACCGCAACCTGGTGGGATGGCAAACCGTTCCAGCGCATCCTGCTGGACGCGCCGTGCTCGGCCACTGGTGTGATCCGTCGTCATCCAGACATCAAGCTGACCCGCCAACCCGACGACATCGCTGCACTGGCGGTGCTCCAGGGTGAATTGCTGGATGCCATGTGGATAACGCTGGAAGTGGGCGGCATTCTGCTTTACGCCACCTGCTCCACGCTGCCGACCGAGAACACCGAAGTGATCGAGGCCTTCCTCGCTCGTACGCCGGGTGCTCGCGAACTCGACATCGCCAGCCAGGCCGGCATCAAGCAGCCTCACGGTCGCCAGTTGCTGGCCCGGGAAGGCGGGCACGACGGGTTCTACTACGCCAAGCTGATCAAGATCGCCGCCGCGCGCGGTTAACCGGTTTTAAGGGAGTGACTGGATGAAAATCATCATCCTCGGCGCAGGGCAGGTCGGCGGTTCGCTGGCGGAACACCTGGCCAGCGAAGCCAACGACATCACCGTGGTCGACACCGATGGCGAACGCCTGCGTGATCTCGGCGATCGTCTGGACATCCGCACCGTGCAGGGTCGCGGTTCGCTGCCAACCGTATTGCGTCAGGCCGGCGCCGACGACGCCGACATGTTGGTTGCAGTGACCAACAGTGATGAAACCAACATGGTGGCCTGTCAGGTCGCTCACACCTTGTTCCACACGCCAACCAAGATCGCCCGGGTCCGTGAAGCCGCGTACCTGACCCGCGCCGAACTGTTCGATAACGAAGCGATTCCGGTCGACGTGCTGATCAGTCCGGAGCAAGTCGTTACCAACTACATCAAGCGCCTGATCCAGCATCCGGGCGCGTTGCAGGTCATCGACTTCGCCGAGGGCAAAGCCCAGCTAGTGGCCGTGAAGGCTTATTACGGTGGACCACTGGTGGGTCAACAACTGCGGCAATTGCGCGAGCACATGCCGAATGTGGAAACACGCGTGGCGGCCATTTTCCGCCGTGACCGACCGATCCTGCCCCAGGGCGATACGGTGATCGAGGCGGACGACGAAGTCTTTTTCATCGCGGCCAAGGCGAATATTCGTGCGGTGATGAGCGAAATGCGCCGCCTCGATGAAAGCTACAAGCGCATTGTCATCGCTGGCGGCGGACAGATCGGTGAACGCCTGGCCGAGGCCATTGAAAGCCGCTACCAGGTGAAGATCATCGAGATGAGCCCGACCCGATGCCGCCATCTTTCGGACACCCTCGACAGCACCGTGGTCCTGCAGGGCAGCGCTTCGGATCGGGATTTGCTGATGGAAGAGAACATCGCCGACGCCGATCTTTTCCTCGCCCTGACCAATGACGACGAGGCCAACATCATGTCGTCGTTGCTGGCCAAACGCCTGGGCGCAAAGAAGGTGATGACGATCATCAACAACCCGGCCTATGTCGATCTGATCCAGGGCGGTGACATCGACATCGCCATCAGCCCGCAACTGGCGACCATTGGTACGTTGCTGGCCCACGTGCGGCGTGGCGATATCGTCAGCGTGCACTCATTGCGGCGCGGCGCGGCGGAGGCCATCGAGGCCATCGCCCACGGCGATGCGAAATCGAGCAAGGTCATCGGCAAATCCATCGAGAACATCGGCCTGCCGCCAGGCACCACCATTGGTGCGATCATTCGCGATGAAGAGGTGATCATCGCCCACGATGACACCGTGATCGCGGCGGGTGATCACGTGATTCTGTTCCTTGTGGATAAAAAGCATATTCGGGATGTGGAGAAGCTGTTTCATGTGGGGCTCAGCTTCTTCTGATCCAGAAACAGCGGTGGTCGATCTGGCGTCATCGCGAGCAAGCTCGCTCCCACAGTGGTTCTCGGCCGTACACACATTTTGTGTTCACTAAAGATCTACTGTGGGAGCGAGCTTGCTCGCGATGACGATCTCACTAAAACAGATCAACCTCTGACACACCTCACCAAGGAATCCACCGATGCTCGAATCCCTGGAAAAAATGCTCGCCAAGGGCGTGGATAACTCATTGCTGCGCTTCGGCCTGGGCAAGGGGTACCTGGATCTTGGGGAGAACGCCAAGGCCGCCGAGCATTTCCAGCGCTGCGTCGAGTTCGATCCCAAGTATTCGGCAGCCTGGAAACTGTTGGGCAAGGCCCATCTGGCGTTGGCGGATTATCCAGCCGCGCGCCAGGCCTGGGAACAGGGCCTGGAAGCTGCCCGCGCCCATGGCGACAAGCAGGCAGAGAAGGAAATGACGGTGTTTCTAAAAAAGCTCGAACGTCAGGCTCAATGAACCATTCCAGAAATGACTGTGGATAACTTTGGGCGCCAAGTTACCCACAGATCTTGCCAATCAATTCAATACCAACGCTCTTCACCCGGTGGACGCTTCTTGAAGCGTTTCATGCTCCACATGTACTGGCTCGGGTACGCCCTGACATAACGCTCGACCACCTGACTCATGGCCGCGCAGGATGTCTCGGTATCGGTGCTGTACATGGCGTCGGGCGCCGCTTCGAGGATCACTTTGTAACCCGAACCGTCCGGCAACCGCAGGGCATGCAGGAACACGCCGACCGCCTTGCCGCCCGCGAGCATGTTCGGTACGAATTTGCTGGTCAGTGCCTGGGTGGCGAAAAATGGCACGAAGATCCCGGCGGATTCTGCCGGTTCCGGGTCGGCGGGAATGCCTACCGCCCCCCCTTTACGCACTTCCTTGATGACGCTGAGTATGCCTTCCTTGGTGGAAGCAGCGACACGATTGCCCAGTTGTACCCGCTGCTTGCGCAGCAAATCATCCACCGCCTTCAGCTTGGGCGGACGATAGAAAATGATCGGTTTGCACTGGTTGCAATAAAAGTGGTTCAACACTTCCCAGTTGCCCAGGTGGCTGGTGATACCGACCACCCCTTTGCCGGAGGCAAGGGCGTCCTTCAATACGTCGAGACCTTCGACTTCACGCACCAGATCGATCGAGCGTTGAGCCGGCCAGATCCAGGCGCAGGCGCTTTCGGTCAGGGACTTGCCGATATCCCTCAGGCTCTGGCCGACCAGGCGCTCCCGTTCAGCCGGGTCCATGTCGGGAAAGCATTTGGACAGATTGATCCGCACTAC
Organism: Pseudomonas sp. LBUM1676; assembly: GCF_059695605.1. Taxonomy (NCBI): domain Bacteria; kingdom Pseudomonadati; phylum Pseudomonadota; class Gammaproteobacteria; order Pseudomonadales; family Pseudomonadaceae; genus Pseudomonas; species Pseudomonas sp. LBUM1676. The sequence continues at coordinate 15,148 of NZ_CP166777.1, read as the reverse complement.
GTCGCGGGAACGGTTGGGGGTTTTCCACATGACCCAGCCAATGGCCGAGCCGACGGCCTGCACTGCCCGCCACGGGAGCAAGGCAAACAACCGCAGAGCGCCTACCAGCATGGCGCCTTTAAACTTTTCCACAGGTCACTCCTGAGCTTGTGCTGTGCGCGAGGCGGCTATTCTAACCGCCGTTCGCCAAAGCCGCGTAGCGATCGCAATCGCGGGTGTGGTCCATGACCATCCCCGAAGCCTGCATCAACGCGTAGCAGATGGTCGGACCGACGAAGGTGAAGCCGGCTTTTTTCAGGCCTTTGCTCATCTCCACCGCGACCGGCGTGACCGCCGGCACTTCGGTGCGATCCTTGAAATGATTGATCACAGGCTTGCCGCCGACGAAGGACCAGAGAAAAGCCACCGGATCCTCCAGCGCCAGCCAGGCCTGGGCATTGCGCCGGGCAGCGTTGAGTTTGAGGCGATTGCGGATGATCCCCGGATCGAGCATCAATTCATCGATTTCCGCATCGCTCATTTGCGCCACACGCTGGACATCGAAGCCGAACAGCACCTCGCGGTAACGCTCGCGTTTACGCAGTACGGTGATCCAGGACAGGCCGGCCTGGAACCCTTCGAGCAAAAGCAACTCGAACAATCCCTGCGCATCGCGTAGCGGCGTACCCCACTCCTGATCGTGATAAGCCATGTACAGCGGATCTTCGGAACACCAAAAGCAGCGTGGCATAAGGCTCCAGGGGGCGTGCGCAGGACCGAATCGGGTATACTCCCGCTCTTTAAATCGCAGCCCAAGAAACAGGTGAATTTCGTGAGCCAGCCTACGCCAGCCGTGCGTACCTTCCAAGACTTGATCCTCGCCCTCCAGCAATACTGGGCCGAGCAAGGTTGCGTGGTACTTCAGCCCTACGATATGGAAGTAGGCGCCGGGACTTTCCACACTGCCACGTTTCTGCGCGCCATCGGCCCGGAAACCTGGAACGCCGCTTATGTGCAGCCCAGTCGTCGCCCGACTGACGGCCGCTACGGCGAAAACCCGAACCGTCTGCAGCACTACTACCAGTTCCAGGTAGTCCTGAAGCCGAACCCGGACAACTTCCAGGAACTGTACCTGGGCTCCCTCAAGCATGTCGGTCTGGACCCGTTGGTCCACGACATTCGCTTCGTCGAAGACAACTGGGAATCGCCAACCCTGGGCGCCTGGGGCCTGGGCTGGGAAGTCTGGCTCAACGGCATGGAAGTGACGCAGTTCACCTACTTCCAGCAAGCGGGCGGCATCGAGTGCTACCCGGTGACCGGCGAGATCACTTACGGTCTCGAGCGCCTGGCTATGTACCTGCAAGGCGTGGATTCGGTCTACGACCTGGTCTGGGCTGACGGTCCGTTCGGCAAAGTGACCTACGGCGATGTGTTCCACCAGAACGAAGTAGAGCAGTCGACCTACAACTTCGAACACGCCAACGTCGAGAAGCTGTTCGAACTGTTCGATTTCTACGAAAGCGAAGCCAAGCGTCTGATTGAACTCGACCAGCCGCTGCCGTTGCCGAGCTACGAAATGGTGTTGAAGGCCTCCCACACCTTCAACCTGCTGGATGCGCGCCGGGCGATCTCGGTGACCGCGCGTCAGCAATACATTCTGCGTGTACGCACCCTGGCGCGTTCCGTTGCGCAAGCCTACCTGCTGGCTCGCGCCAAGCTGGGCTTCCCGATGGCGACCCCGGACCTGCGTGATGAAGTACTGGCCAAGCTGGAGGCTGCACAATGAGTGCTCAAGATTTTCTGGTTGAACTGGGCACTGAAGAACTGCCACCCAAAGCCCTGAACACCCTGGCCGATGCGTTCCTGGCCGGTATCGACAAGGGCCTGCAAGCCGCCGGCCTGAACTACGAGACCAAAACCGTCTACGCCGCGCCGCGCCGCCTGGCTGTGCTGATCACCTCGCTGTCCACCCAACAGCCAGACCGCAGCATCAACCTCGATGGCCCGCCACGTCAGGCCGCATTCGATGCCGAAGGCAACCCGACTCAAGCGGCATTGGGTTTCGCCAAAAAGTGCGGCGTCGACCTGAGCGAAATCGATCAGAGCGGTCCAAAACTGCGTTACAGCCAAAGCATCGCCGGAAAACCGACCGCGAGCCTGCTGCCGACCATCGTCGAAGACTCCCTGAACGACCTGCCGATCCCGAAGCGCATGCGCTGGGGTGCTCGCAAGGAAGAATTCGTTCGCCCGACTCAATGGCTGGTGATGCTGTTCGGCGACCAGGTCATCGACTGCACTATCCTCGCCCAGACAGCCGGTCGCGACTCCCGTGGTCACCGCTTCCACCACCCGCAAAGCGTACGCATCACTTCGCCGGCCAACTACCTCAGCGACCTGCGTGCCGCTTACGTGCTGGCCGACTCCAACGAACGTCGCGAGCTGATCAGCAAGCGCACCGAAGAGTTGGCGACGAAACAGGAAGGTACTGCAATCGTTCCGCCTGCGCTGCTCGACGAAGTGACCGCGCTGGTTGAATGGCCGGTGCCGCTGGTGTGCTCGTTCGAGGAACGATTCCTCGACGTGCCGCAAGAAGCGCTGATCACCACCATGCAGGACAACCAGAAGTACTTCTGCCTGCTGGATGCCGACGGCAAGTTGCTGCCACGTTTCATTACCGTGGCCAACATCGAAAGCAAAGACCCGCAGCAGATCATCTCCGGTAACGAGAAAGTGGTTCGCCCACGCCTGACCGACGCCGAGTTCTTCTTCAAGCAAGACAAGAAACAGAAACTCGAAGACTTTAACCTGCGCCTGCAGAACGTGGTGTTCCAGGAAAAACTCGGCAGCGTCTATGACAAGGCCGAACGCGTTTCCAAACTTGCCGCGTTCATTGCTCAGCGCATCGGTGGCAACGCAGCCTGGGCATCCCGTGCCGGCCTGCTGTCCAAGTGCGACCTGTCGACCGAAATGGTCGGTGAGTTCCCGGAGATGCAAGGTGTCGCCGGTTACTACTACGCCCTCAACGACGGCGAGCCGGAAGAAGTCGCCCTGGCCCTGAACGAGCAGTACATGCCACGCGGTGCCGGCGCTGAACTGCCGACCACCCTGACCGGTGCGGCCGTGGCCATCGCCGACAAGCTCGACACCCTGGTCGGTATCTTCGGTATCGGCATGCTGCCGACCGGCAGCAAAGACCCGTATGCGCTGCGCCGTGCAGCCCTGGGTGTGTTGCGCATCCTGATCGACAAGAAGCTCGAGCTCGACCTGAACGACGCCGTGGCATTCGCTGTGAATGCCTTCGGTACCAAGGTCAAGGTTGCCGGTCTCAATGACTCGGTGCTGGAATTCATCTTCGACCGTCTGCGTGCCCGTTATGAAGACGAGGGCGTCGATGTCGGGACTTACCTGTCGGTGCGTGCACTGAAGCCGGGTTCGGCGCTGGACTTCGATCAGCGCGTACAAGCGGTAGAGGCGTTCCGCAAATTGCCGGAAGCCGCTGCGCTGGCCGCGGTGAACAAGCGCGTTTCGAACTTGCTGAGCAAGGTCGAAGGCTCGGTTCCTGCGGTGGTTGAAGCCAAGTACTTCGACAACGCCAACGAGTTCTCCCTGTACTCGGCGATCCAGCAGGCGGACCAGGCTGTACAGCCAATGGCTGCTGCCCGTCAGTACAGCGAATCGCTGGCACGCCTGGCAGCCTTGCGCGAGCCAGTGGATGCGTTCTTCGAAGCGGTGATGGTCAACGCGGAAGACGCCAAGGTGCGCGCCAACCGTTATGCGTTGCTGGCGCGTCTGCGTGGGCTGTTCCTCGGCGTCGCCGATATTTCGCTGCTGGGCTGAGGGATTGCTGTTGAAACTGCTGATTCTCGATCGGGACGGAGTGATCAATTACGACTCCGACGCTTACATCAAGTCGGTGCAGGAGTGGATTCCGCTCCCGGGTTCGATCGAGGCCATCGCGCAGTTGAGCAAGGCCGGCTGGACGGTGGCAGTGGCGACCAACCAGTCGGGCATCGCTCGCGGCTATTACGACATCGCCACCCTGGACGCCATGCACGAGCGCTTGCGCTCGCTGGTGGCGGAGCAGGGTGGTGAGGTCGGGCTGATCGTCTATTGCCCGCACGGGCCGGACGATGGCTGCGAATGCCGCAAGCCAAAACCCGGGATGTTGAAAACCATCGCCGCGCATTACAACGTATCGCTGGCCAATCTTTGGTTCGTTGGCGATACCCTAGGTGACCTGGAAGCCGCCAGAGCCGTCGATTCACAGCCAGTTCTGGTAAAGACCGGCAAAGGCGAAAAAACTCAGGGCAAGACCCTTCCCGAAGGCACCTTGATTTTTGATGATCTGGCGGCGGTTGCCGCAGAACTTATCCACAACTAAGGCTCTTCTGACATCCTGGCCAAGGACTGATCGGGAGTGCGCTTGAATAGGCGGGCAATGCCCGCAACGGTAAATGTCGCCATGTCGATACTGCAGGCCATCAGAACCTTCCTCTTTTACCTGCTGCTGGGTACCAGCTCTTTGCTCTGGTGCAGCCTGAGCTTTTTGATCGCGCCCTTTCTGCCATTCAAGGCGCGTTATCGCTTCATCAATGTGTATTGGTGCCGCTGCGCCTTATGGCTGAGCAAGGTTTTTCTGGGCATCAGTTATGAAATCAAAGGCGCAGAGAATGTCCCTGACCAGCCCTGCGTGATTCAGTCGAATCACCAGAGCACCTGGGAAACGTTTTTTCTCTCTGCGTACTTTCAGCCCTTGAGCCAGGTGCTCAAGCGTGAACTGCTCTACGTTCCGTTCTTCGGCTGGGCCATGGCCATGCTGCGACCCATCGCTATCGACCGCGACAATCCTAAAGCCGCGCTCAAGCATGTGGCGAAGAAGGGCGATGAACTGCTCAAGGATGGCGTCTGGGTGCTGATCTTCCCTGAGGGAACGCGTGTGCCCTACGGCACAATCGGCAAGTTCTCACGGGGTGGTACCGCATTGGCGGTCAACGCGGCGCTTCCAGTGCTGCCGATTGCGCACAATGCCGGTAAGTTCTGGCCGAAAACCGGTTGGGCGAAGAAGCAGGGCGTCATCACGCTGATCATCGGAAAACCCATGTACGCCGACGGCAGCGGGCCGCGCGCCGTTGCCGAGTTGAACGACCGCGTCCAGGCCTGGAACGAGCAGATGCAACGGGAAATGGGTTCGCTGCCACCTGCCCCGCAAGCCCCGGCTGCCAGCGATCAAATGGCTGTCTGAGATTCTGTGGATAACCTGTGTACCGTTTAGTTGAATAGCCACGTATTTATTTTGTAGCCTTATGATTTATATACATATTTCCTAAACACATAAAACTCCGAAAAAGGTGCATAAGTTTTTTTCGGGCGCAAAAAAACCGGCTGATATAGCCGGTTTTTTTATGCCGGAATGGCTGTGCAAGCCTCTACCGGGAGGCAACCCTAACAGAACTGCTAATGTTGGTTTTCCGGGGCATTTGTTAAGGTGCTGACCAATGATTTCCGCTAAGGTTGGCGGTTCAATCAGACTTGGATGAGGAGGCTCCCCTATGCACGTTTCCCGTCACACTCACCGCGCCCCTTCATCCAGTCGCAATTTGTCAAAGACATTATTGCTCGCCACCGATTTGCAGCGAAGCGTACTTACCGAATTGGATCGTACCGGTCCTGGGCCCCTTGCCTATAACCCCTATGGTTGGCAGAGCAATCTGCGCCCGGCAGCCACTCGCTTGGGGTTTAATGGGGAGCTTAAAGAACAACCTGCTGGCTGGTATCACCTGGGTAATGGTCATCGGGTTTATAACCCGACGTTGATGCGATTTCACAGTCCTGATCGGCTGAGTCCGTTTTCCAAAGGCGGATTGAACGCTTATGCCTATTGCGAAGGGGACCCGATGAACTATGTCGATCCGACGGGGCAGTCCATCCAAACTGTTGCAGCCTTTTTTGGGGGCATTGTCCCTTTTATCAAGACGTTTGAAAAAGTCTCAGAACATGCCAGCAATATCACGCGGATTGTTTTTAATTCTCTTCCACGTGGAGTTATGGGCTATGCGACGTTGGCGTCTAACGTCGGTTATGGCGGTGTTGCCACGGGAGCCACCATGCAGGCTCTGGGTTATACAGCTGGAGCAGTTGTTTCGAATGCTGGTGCGGCGCTAATGAGTTTGGGTAACGGTACTATAATGATGCACGCCGCTGTGACTACTGCAGCAAAAAGCCGTTTCGGGAAATCCCTGGCCCGACGCCTTGTGGTCAAAAAAGCTCCCACTATGGAATTGAGTGAAGTAATAGTGGCCAACCCCGGGACAAGGACTACCCCGTCCAGCCGTTCCAATTCACCTCCCAGTCGGGTGAAATCTGACGCTGTCCAAATTCGCGAAAAAAGGTGAGCTGATGATTTTTGTTACGCCAACCTCGCCTCACACGCTCGGTCTGATCACTAGTATTTGCCTCAATCCTTGAGCAAAGGGAAATGCAGCCTGAAGCGCGTGCCTTGACCCACCACACTTTGGCACTCAATCCTTGCGCCATGTCGATCCATCACTGCCTTAACCATCGACAGCCCCAACCCCACTCCATCGATGCCGTGGGCTGAGGAAAGTCGCCGATACTGGCTGAACAGTTCGGGCAATTCCTCTGCAGCAATGCCTTTGCCTTGATCAATGATCTCGCACGTCAGCCAACCTTCGGCGCAGTGGACTTGCACAATGATTCGAGTACCGGCGCCGCTGTATTTGATCGCGTTCTCCAGCAGGTTGAACAGGGCTCGGGTCAGCAGGGCCTGATCGGCCATAATCAAGCTTTCCTGTGCCTCATCATCCAGGTCATGGACCAGTTCGATCTGCTTCAACTGCGCAATGGTCAGTGTCTGATCGAACACATCCAGCACCATCATCGCAAACAGGCTCGGCTGAAACTGGTAAGCCTCTGACTCGGCCTTGGCCAGTTGCACAAAGCCGTCAGTCAAGTCCAGGGCTCGACGCACCTGGCACTCGATCTGATCGAACAGATAAGAATCGCCGACGAACTGCTGCCGGTGCACGTCGAGCAGGGCGAGTATCGCCGAGTGAGGCGCCCGCAGATCATGGGACAAGAAGCGCAACAGCACGCCGCGTTGCTCTTCGGCATCACGCTCAACGCTGAGGTCGGTCAGGCTGAATAGCCAACCGATCGGTGTTTCTCCGTCCACCGGCAGCAAGGCCGCGCGCTCCAGACGCAGACTGCGTTCTTTGACATCCCTGAATTCCAGCAGCGGCAACGTCGACAAGGGCGGCCGCGGGCCTTCTGCCAGTTCCGGATAGCCCAGTTTTGCCAGTTGCTCAATAACGTCGTCACCCACCAGATTTGCACCGAACAAATCTCTGGCCTTGCGGTTACCCAACAAAATCCGGCCTCGCGGATTACTGATCAATGTAGCGACTGGCAAATATTCCAGGCCATCGGCGATAAAACGACGGGTATCGCGGGTCCGTCCCATGGCTTGTTCCAACGCCATGATCTGCCCCTGTAGACGGTCGCCAGTCGGAAATTGTGCACGCCGACGCTCCGGAAAGACCTTGGGCTCGCTGTCCAGCCGCGCCAGCTCCCAGCCAAAATAAGTCAGCACCACACTCAAGCGCCGCCAATTCCAGATCAAGTAACCGAACAGCATACCCAGCAGACTCGCTGCAGGGGACCACCACCAGCCCAGCTTCGCTAACCCGATGCTAGCCAGCAACGCACAACTCATACCTGCTACGGTGAACCAGAGCGCCAGCCTCGGACGCAGCAACAGCAAACCCAAGACACAGGCAACGAGGCACACGGACAACAACGCACCCCGCGCACCCGAACCATTTCGTTCGCTCATCTCGGCCTGGAACGAAAGAAGGCCCGTCAGCGGTAACAACAGCAAGCTTATCCACAGCCATTCGCGGACCAATTGCCGGAACAACCTTTGAACTTGGGTCGGTTCGCGACTTTCCCGGCGGCGTTCATTATTCATAGGCAATACTGTGTAAAGGTTGGAAGGCAATTCGTCCATGGATCAGATCCCGCTGAAGGCGCTTGAAGAATCATAGCGGACGCGACCAACGGAAAGCTGCTTACTTTCACTCTTCAGCCGAACGTGTATTGTCAGATAACATGCTGGCCGCAAAAGGAATAACGTACATGCGTGTAGCGATACTGGATGACGAACCGGCAGAACTGCGCAGGGTTGAACAGACTTTGCGGCAGATGGCCGACCCGGGGGAAAGTGCATGGTCTTTGCACAGCTTCGAGCGGGGAGAGGACCTGTTACGCCAATTGCGCCGGGAAACGTTTGACCTGCTTATCCTGGACTGGCAGTTGCCAGACTTCAGCGGTCTGTCTCTGTTGCGCTGGACCCGCGAGCATATGGACGCACCACCGGCCGCTATCATGCTGACCAGCCGCGATGGAGAAAGCGACATCGTCCAGGCATTGAATGCCGGCGCCGACGATTACGTCAGCAAGCCGTTTCGACCCAATGAACTCAAAGCGAGGGTGGCTGCCGTATTGCGCAGGCATAGCCAGCAACGTGCGGCTGCGGCTGAAGTACTGAGTTTCAACGACCTGGTGTTCGATGATGCCGAGTTGACCGTAAACCGCGCCGGCAAACCGATTGGCATGACTGAGAAGGAATATCGTCTGGCGCGCTGTCTGTTCTGTAACCTGGGACGACCGCTGTCCCGGGAGTATCTCTATGAGCGATTCTGGAGTCATGAAGAGATGGTGTCGTCCCGCCCGCTGGATACCCACATTTACCGCCTGCGCAACAAGCTGGGATTGACCGCCGACCGTGGTTGGCAGTTGTTGACGATTTACGGGTATGGGTATCGATTGGAGAGTGTGACTGTAGCGGCTGAGTAGTATCGAATCGCTCTATTCGCAGTCAATAAAAAAGGCCAACGTTTAAGCGTTGGCCTTTTTTTTCTGGCGGGTCGGGTTAACTAATCAGAAATCCAGATTGGAAACCGCCAGGGCGTTGCTTTCGATGAAGTCACGACGAGGTTCGACCGCATCACCCATCAGGGTGTTGAAGATCTGATCCGCACCAATGGCGTCTTCGATGGTTACCTTGAGCATCCGGCGCTGGCTTGGGTCCATGGTGGTTTCCCACAGCTGATCCGGGTTCATCTCACCCAGACCTTTGTATCGCTGGATAGTGTGACGCTTGGTGCTTTCAGCCATCAGCCATTCGAGCGCTTCCTTGAACTCGGTGACCGGCTTCTTGCGTTCGCCACGCTGGATGTACGCGCCGTCGTCCAGCAAGGTGCTCAGTTGAGCGCCCAACGAGACAACCGTCTTGTAATCGTTGCTGCCGAAGAAGTCGCGGTTGAAGGTGACGTAGTTCGACAGGCCGTGGGAGATCAATTCGACCTCAGGCAGCCAGACGTTACGTTCACGGTCTTCACGCAGGCTGGCTTTGTAGACCAGGCCGGACTTCTCGACGGTGCGCAGGCGAACTTCGTACTGTGCCAGCCAATCTTGCATGGCTGCATGGTCGGAGAGTTGCTCCATGCTCACCGCAGGCAAGTAGATGAAGTGCTCGGTCAGCTCCTGTGGGTACAGGCGCGACAGACGCTTGAGGGTCTTCATCACCAGGCGGAAGTCATTCACCAGACGCTCGAGCGCTTCACCGGAAATGCCCGGTGCTTCTTCGTTCAGGTGCAGGCTCGCGTCTTCCAGGGCCGACTGCGTCATGTACTCTTCCATGGCGTCGTCGTCTTTGATGTATTGCTCTTGCTTGCCTTTCTTGACCTTGTACAGCGGCGGCTGAGCGATGTAGATGTAACCGCGCTCGATCAGCTCCGGCAACTGACGGAAGAAGAAGGTCAGCAACAGGGTACGGATGTGCGAACCGTCGACGTCAGCATCGGTCATGATGATGATGTTGTGATAGCGCAGCTTGTCGATGTTGTACTCGTCGCGACCGATGCCGCAGCCCAGCGCGGTGATCAAGGTGCCCACTTCCTGCGAAGAGATCATCTTGTCGAAGCGTGCCTTCTCGACGTTCAGGATCTTGCCCTTCAACGGCAGGATGGCCTGGGTTCTACGATTGCGTCCCTGCTTGGCGGAGCCGCCAGCAGAGTCACCTTCCACCAGGTACAGTTCGGAAAGGGCAGGGTCTTTTTCCTGGCAGTCAGCCAGTTTGCCCGGCAGGCCGGCGATATCCAGCGCGCCTTTGCGACGGGTCATCTCACGAGCCTTACGCGCCGCTTCACGAGCACGTGCCGCGTCGATCATCTTGCCGACGACCAGTTTGGCTTCGTTCGGGTTTTCCAGAAGGAAGTCGGAGAAGTACTTGCCCATTTCCTGTTCGACCGCGGTCTTCACTTCGGAAGAAACCAGCTTGTCTTTGGTCTGGGAGCTGAACTTCGGATCCGGCACTTTCACCGAGATGATCGCGGTCAGGCCTTCACGAGCATCGTCGCCGGTGGTTGCGACTTTGTGCTTCTTCGCCAGACCTTCCGCTTCGATGTAGGTGTTCAGGTTACGCGTCAGTGCCGAACGGAAACCCACCAGGTGAGTACCGCCGTCGCGCTGCGGAATGTTGTTGGTGAAGCACAACAGGTTCTCGTTGAAGCTGTCGTTCCACTGCAGGGCGATTTCCACGCCGATGCCGTCTTCACGCTGGATGTTGAAGTGGAACACCTGGTTGACCGGAGTCTTGTTGGTGTTCAGGTATTCAACGAACGCACGCAGGCCGCCTTCGTATTTGAACAGCTCTTCCTTGCCGCTGCGCTCATCCTTGAGGACGATGCCGACACCGGAGTTGAGGAAGGATAGTTCACGAATCCGCTTGGCCAGGATGTCCCAGCTGAAGTGGATATTCTTGAAGGTCAGGTCGGACGGCTTGAAGTGAATCTGGGTACCGGTGGTTTCGCTCTCGCCAACGATTTTCATCGGCTCTTTCGGCACACCGTGGATGTAAGTCTGTTCCCAGATCTTGCCGCTACGGCGCACCGTGAGAACAAGCTCTTCGGACAGGGCGTTTACCACCGAGACACCTACACCGTGCAGACCGCCGGATACTTTGTAGGAGTTGTCGTCGAACTTACCGCCGGCGTGCAGCACGGTCATGATGACCTCGGCTGCCGAAACGCCTTCTTCTTTGTGCACGTCTACCGGGATGCCACGGCCGTTGTCGCGAACGGTAATGGATTCGTCCGGGTGGATAATGATGCTGATGTCGTCGCAGTGGCCGGCGAGAGCTTCGTCGATCGAGTTATCGACCACTTCGAACACCATGTGGTGCAGACCGCTGCCATCGTCGGTGTCACCAATGTACATACCGGGACGTTTGCGTACGGCATCCAGGCCTTTCAGCACTTTAATGCTCGTTGAGTCGTACGTATTTTCTTCGCTCAATGCCTTCACTCCCGATGGTCGTGGGTCTGGGTGATACGGCCCTGTTCCACGTGGAACAGAGCGACTGGCGTTTCCGTCTGCCAGCCTTCCCTCAATAATTCGTGATCTACACAGGTGATAAACACCTGGCAGCGTAAGTCTTCCAGCAAGCGGCAAAGCGCACGGCGGTGTTGCTCGTCCAGTTCGGACGGCAGGTCATCCACCAGATAAATACACTGGCCGCGTCGGGCCTGGCTAACCAAGTGCCCTTGGGCAATCCGCAATGCACACACCACTAACTTTTGCTGACCCCGGGACAATATGTCCGCGGCGTTATGTGCGCCCAATCGAAGACGCAAATCAGCGCGTTGTGGTCCGGCCTGGGTATGACCCATTTGCTGATCCCGCTGAAGGGATCCGGCGAGCACAGCACTCAGCTCGCGGTCCTTGTCCCAACCTCGGTAATAGCTGAGTGTTAAGCCCTCGAGCTCAACCAGTTCACTCAAGGTCTGTTCAAAGACTGGTTTCAAGGCTTTGATATAAGCGCGGCGGTATTCATCGATTTCAGCGCTGGCCTGGCACAATTCCCTGTCCCAAACCGCTTGCGAAACGGCGTCAAGTGTACCATGCCGCAGCCAAGAGTTTCTCTGACGCAGGGCCTTCTGCAAGCGCTGCCAGGTAGACATGAACCGGGGTTCCACGTGGAACACACCCCAATCCAGAAACTGCCGCCGAATCTTCGGCGCGCCTTCCAGCAAGCGGAAGCTGTCCGGGTTTATCAACTGCAGCGGCAGGATCTCAGCAAGCTGTGCCGCGCTGCGAGCGTTCTGCCCATCAATGCGGATCTGGAACTCTCCCTGGCGATCACGGGAAATCCCCAGGGCGCTGTGCCCGCCCTCGGCCAGTTCAACCTGGCCAAACACCGTGCACGCCAGTTGCTCGTACTGAATCACGGGCAACAGTCGGCTGCTACGAAACGAACGGGCAAGCCCCAGTAGATGAATGGCTTCCAGAACACTGGTTTTGCCGCTGCCGTTGGCGCCGTAAAGAATATTGATTCGGGGGGAGGGGGAGAAGGTCACCGGGTGCAGATTGCGCACCGCGGTGACCGAGACGCGACTTAAGGACATCTAGCTTCTGCTGAGCATGATTACAGACGCATCGGCATGACAACATAGGCCGAGTCGTCGTTGTCAGACTCTTGCACCAGCGCGCTGCTGTTGGAGTCGGACAGGATCAGTCGAACTTGCTCAGTGGTCATCACGCCCAGCACGTCGAGCAGATAGCTCACGTTAAAGCCGATTTCCAGATTGCCGCCGTTGTACTCAACACCCACTTCTTCTTCCGCTTCTTCCTGCTCCGGGTTGTTGGCCTGGATCTTCAGCTGGCCATTAGCCAGTTGCAGGCGAATACCGCGGTACTTTTCGTTGGAAAGGATCGCGGTACGACTGAAGGCTTCACGCAGAGCCTGGCGGTCGCCGAGTACTAGCTTGTCGCCGCCTTTTGGCAGAACACGCTCGTAGTCGGGGAATTTGCCGTCGACCAGTTTCGAGGTGAAGGTGAACTCACCGGTGGTAGCGCGGATATGGTGTTGACCCAGCACGATGCTGACGATGCCGTCCGGCTCGGTCAGCAGGCGAGCCAACTCAAGGATACCTTTGCGTGGAACGATGACCTGGTGGCGATCCGGCTGGCCGATATCGGCCTGCATCGAGCACATCGCCAGACGGTGACCGTCGGTGGCCACGGCACGGATGATCCCGGCCGAGACTTCCAGCAGCATGCCGTTGAGGTAATAACGCACGTCCTGCTGTGCCATGGCGAAGCTGGTGCGTTCGATCAGGCGACGCAGCTTGCTTTGCTCCAGGCTGCAGGTCAGCGAACCAGGGCCTTCTTCCACTGTCGGGAAATCGTTGGCCGGCAGGGTCGACAGGGTGAAGCGGCTACGGCCGGCTTTCACCACCAGCTTTTGCTCGTCGACCTTGATGTCGATCAGCGCGTCGTTCGGCAGGCTCTTGCAGATGTCCATCAGCTTGCGCGCAGGCACGGTGATCGAACCCGGGTCCGCAGGCTCTTCGAGCTGCACACGACCGACCAGCTCGACTTCCAGGTCGGTACCGGTCAGCGACAGCTGCTGGCCTTCGACAACCAGCAGCACGTTGGAAAGCACCGGCAAGGTCTGTCGGCGCTCGACGACGCCTGCGACCAGTTGCAGGGGTTTCAACAGGGCTTCGCGTTGAATGGTGAAATGCATGGTCTAGTCCCTTGCCTTAATAAGCTGCGCTGGTGTTCATCAAGTGGTCAGTGTACGCAGCAGGTTCTTGTAGTCCTCGCGGATGTCCGCGTCGGATTCCTTAAGTTCGTTGATCTTGCGGCAGGCGTGCAAAACAGTCGTATGGTCGCGGCCACCAAACACATCACCGATTTCCGGCAGGCTGTGGTTAGTCAACTCTTTGGACAACGCCATGGCAACCTGACGCGGACGAGCGACCGAGCGTGAACGACGCTTGGACAGCAGGTCGGAGATCTTGATCTTGTAGTACTCGGCGACAGTGCGCTGAATGTTATCCACAGAGACCAGTTTGTCTTGCAGCGCCAACAGGTCTTTCAGGGATTCGCGAATCAACTCGATGGTGATGTCGCGGCCCATGAAGTGCGAGTGGGCGATCACGCGTTTAAGCGCGCCTTCCAGCTCACGGACGTTGGAGCGAATACGCTGGGCAATGAAGAACGCGGCGTCGTGCGGCAGATCGACTTTGGCCTGATCGGCCTTTTTCATCAGGATCGCCACGCGGGTTTCCAGCTCCGGCGGCTCGACGGCAACCGTCAGGCCCCAGCCGAAGCGGGATTTAAGGCGCTCTTCAAGGCCTTCGATTTCTTTTGGATAGCGGTCACTGGTAAGAATGACCTGCTGGCCACCTTCGAGCAGGGCATTGAAGGTGTGGAAAAACTCTTCCTGGGAACGTTCCTTGCGGGCGAAGAATTGAATGTCATCAATCAGCAGTGCGTCCACCGAACGGTAGAAGCGCTTGAATTCGTTGATCGCATTCAATTGCAGCGCCTTGACCATGTCGGCCACGAAACGCTCGGAATGCAGGTACACGACCTTGGCATTCGGGTTCTTCTTTAACAGGTGGTTACCCACAGCGTGCATCAAGTGGGTTTTACCCAAGCCCACACCGCCATAAAGGAAGAGTGGGTTGTAACCGTGCTTAGGATTGTCCGCCACCTGCCAGGCTGCTGCCCGGGCCAGCTGGTTGGACTTGCCCTCGACGAAGTTCTCGAAGGTGAAGGTTCGGTTCAGGTAGCTGGTGTGCTTGAGCGCGCCTTCAACCTGCACGGTGCGTTGCTCGGAACGAACCGGGGCCTGTTGCGAGCTGGCACCGGCCATAGGGTCGAAGCTATCGCGAGACGGCTCTTCACTGACCTCGGCCATTTTTTGCGTTGAGCGCTTGGTCGGTGCGGCAGCGGGAGTCGGCGATGGAGCACTCGCAGGCGCCTGAGCGGCCTGAGCCTGGGATGCCGCGGCAGCCAATGGCGCATTCGGCGCGGCACGCGGTGCCGAACTGCGTTTGCTGCCTATTAATAAGGACAGCGCCGGCGCCATGCCGTTGCCATGCTCATCCAGCAGCTCAAGGACGCGACCCAGGTACTTTTCGTTGACCCAGTCGAGAACAAACCGATTGGGCGCGTAAACACGCAACTCGTCGCCTTCGGCTTCGACCTGTAGTGGACGGATCCAAGTGTTGAATTGTTGGGCAGGCAGCTCATCGCGCAGAAGCTCCACGCACTGCTGCCAAAGTTCCACTGACAC